>CAZRSM010000248.1:0-4699 GCA_964602755.1 uncultured Planctomycetales bacterium | reverse complement strand
GTCGTGGCGCTGGTGGCCTACGGCTTGTCCGGCTTCTACGTGGTCCAACCCGACCAGCGGGCGGTGGTGCGCTGGTTCGGCAAAGTGCCCGCCAGCCAGCTCAAGCCGCCGTACGGCGTCGGTCCCGGCGTGCACTACGCCCTGCCGTGGCCGCTGTGTCGCGTGGACAAACCCAAGACCACCGAGGTGCGCCGGCTGATGGTCGGCATGACGCCCGAGCTGCGGGCCGCCATCGCGCGCGGCGAAGTGTGGGCCATGCGCGCCAGCCCGGCGACCGACATGTTCACCGGCGACGTGAACATCCTCAAAGTCACGCTGGCGGTGCAGTACCAGGTGATCAACCCCGTGGCCTACCTGACGGCCTGCGAAGATCCTGACGAGCTGGTGCGCGTCACCGTCCAGAGCGTGCTGATCGCCGAACTGGGCGGCCTGACCGTCGACGACGCGCTTACCAGCGCCAAGGCCCGGCTCGAGAATGCCGTCTGGCGCAAGTCGCAGAACCTGCTCGACCGCTATGGCTGCGGCGTGGCGCTGGTGGCCACCAATCTCGAGTCGATCGAGCCGCCGCGGGCGATCGTCGGAGCCTTCAAGGAGGTCGTCAGCGCCAAGAAAGACGGCGAACGCGAGGTCGACAAGGCGGTGGCCGAGGCGGCGCGGATCCTTTCGCGCGCCCGCGGCGACGCGCAAAAACTGCGCGAGGCAGCGGCGGCCTACCGCGAAACGCGCCTGGCGGCCGCCCGCGCCCGGGCCGATCGTTTCCTGAAGCTGCTGGCCGAATATCGCCGGGCGCCGCAGGTAACGCGCCAGCGCCTGTGGCTGGAGACCATGGAGAAGGTTGTAGACAAGGCCCGGGTGGTCATCCTCGGCGACCAGACGCCGGGCACGAAACTGCGCCTGCTGGACAAGGTCGAACGCTAGAGTCTGCTGCCGGGACTGTCCCCTTGCTCCGGCTGGCGGCCGCACGTCGGCGAGTGGTGGCCGGTGCCGCGGCGGACCGGTGCTACGGCTTTTCCTGCTGCTTGTCGCGCTGGGCCTGCCGGTACTGGGTCAGCGTCTTTTCCATCTTGGCCCGCAACTGCGGATCCTTGCAGAGCTTGACGGCCTTCTGCTGCTCGGCGATGGCCCGGTCGATATCGCCGCTGACGAAGCACACCCGGGCGAAGGTGTCTACGATGTTGGGGTCCTGGCCTTTGGTGTTGTCATACGCGATCTGCGCCGCGCGCCTGGCCAGCTCGAGATCGCGTTTGATCAGCCCCGGCTCGGTGGCGATGAGGTAGGCGAGGTCATTCATCAGCAGCGAGTCGTCGCGGCCCCATTCGAGGACCTTCTCGCCGACCGGGCGGGCCTTCTGCGCCCGGGTCACCGAGCGCACCATCTGCATGTACTGCACGAAAGCCGCGCGGGCCCGGGCCAGCCGCTTGCTGCGCTCCAGGTCGAGCTTGCCGGCCAGCAGCTCGTCGATGGCCTGCTGCAGCCCGTTGAGCGGGTGTCCCAGCCAGACCACGCGTCCCTGCTTGTCGATCAGGAAGGCCTGCGGGATGGTCATCACGTTGAAGTTCTGCAGATAGCGCCGCGTGGTGACCGCCTGCGAGTCGATCGCTACGCGATAGCTCACGCGGTCGCCCAGCGGCGCCAGGAACTCGCGCACCACCTTGGCCGGCTGGTTGCTGACCGATACCACCACCACGCCCTTGTCGGCGTACCTGGTCTGGATATCGCTCAGCAGCGGCACGCAGGCCCGGCTGAACGGGCAGGTCGTCTGCCAGATGGTCACCACGAAGATCTGCTTGCCCTTGCCGTCCTTGATCGAGACCGGCGGCCCCTTGATCCAGGTTGCGATCGCCAGCTCGGGGGCCGGATCGCCCGGCTCGCCGGCCAGGACCAGCGGAGCAAAAAGCAGCAGGCAGCTTGTCAGCAGCCAACGCTTCATGACGTTCCTCCTTGCGGCCGCCTGAGGGGCCGTCACCAGCCAACAGTTTACCGCAGGCGGGGCACCTTGGCGCGGGAGAGGAGCAGGATGCCGGTGCCCGCAGCGTCCGGTCGCCTGTGCCCGGCCCCCCCAGAAAGCGCTTCGGCCCGCAACAGGCGGCCGACAAAAAACGCTGTACAACGCCTGTTTGCAAAGATAACCTACGATCAGAGTTACGAGCCTGCTGAGCACAAGGACACGTCACCTGGCCATGTCACTGGAACCGCTTGATACGGCTGCCGGCAGCGATTATCCCGCGTGTCGCCAATTGTCGGTCTTCG
Organism: uncultured Planctomycetales bacterium; assembly: GCA_964602755.1. Classification (GTDB taxonomy): domain Bacteria; phylum Planctomycetota; class Phycisphaerae; order UBA1845; family Fen-1342; genus JALSRY01. The sequence goes on along the minus strand of CAZRSM010000248.1, from coordinate 2,449 downwards.
TCGAGAACCGCCTGGGTCAGTTGCTGCGCCTGACGCGCCTGTTCGAGGGCACCGACGTGCACATCCTGGCCGTGGCGGTGGCCGGCGCGACCGACTGCGCCATCGTGCGCATGATCGTCAACGACCCCGACACCGCCCACGAGATGCTGTGCGAGGCCAATTTCGCCGTCAGCGAAAACGAGGTGCTGGTGGTCGAGCTGCCGCCGGGCAAGCGGGGCATCCGCCGCATGTGCGAGGCGCTGATCGCCGGCGAGGTGAACATGAACTACATCTACCCACTGTTCCCGCTCGACGACTACGCGGCCTGCGTGGCGTTGCAGGTCGACAACCTGGCCCTGGGTGCCGCCGTCCTGCGTGGCCGCGAGTTCACGCTGCTCGATCAGAGCGATCTCGAACGCAACCACTAGGGCCGCTTTCCGCCTCCCCCAGCCGCCCGACAGAACCGCCAAGACGTCAAGCCTGTAGGGTGGGCATCGCTCACCACGAATACGGTGCGGCAACGTCCGCCAGAAACCGCCAAGAGCGCCAAGAAACGCCAAGGGAACCGCCAAGACGCCAAGGACGCCAAGAAACGCCAAGGGCGCCAAGAAACGCCAAGGACGCCAAAGGACCGCCAAGGGCGCCAAGAAACGCCAAGGACGCCAAAGGACCGCCAAGGGCGCCTATCATCCCTACGTCCCTTTCCCGACAACCGTCCCCCCTTCCAGGAGGGACTTACAGGGAGATCGCAGCCACCGAACACGAACCGCCAGCGGATAGCCGCCGGGTGCCATGGATCGCAGGCCTGGGGGCAATGTCTGGGTCAGCCGCGGAGTTTGCGCATTACCGCGGCGCGGCGGCGGTGTTTGCGGCGGGTTTCGTTGTCTTCGGGCGAGTGGCCGGCGACCTGGTCGGCGGCCTGCTCGGCGCTGGCGATCATCTCGTCGGTGATATCCTCGGCCGCGGCGGCGTCCTGCGTCAGCACGATCACGCGGTTCTCGTGGATCTGGGCGAAGCCGCCGTCGATGAACATGCGATGCGTCTGGCCGGCCTTCTGATAGCGCAGTTGGCCGATGCCCAGTTCGCACATCAGCGGGGCGCGCTGGGGCAAAACGCCCAGCTCGCCGTCGTGAGCCGGGATGACGACCGCCTCGGCGGTCTCTTCGATCACCTGCCGTTCGGGGGTGACCACCACGAAATCTATGCCAGTGTTCGCAGCCATATCACCAGGGGTTATAGCAGCCTGGGGGCCGGCTCGTCAAGCCAGCCGCGCCGGCTGTCCCGCGCTGTGGGCTTGAGGTAACATTCTGCGGTGCCGCAGTGGCGGCGGGTGAGTGGAAACGGCCGGGCAGCCAGTCCCGGCCCAGCGATGCCTGGGAAGGCTGAGGCGAGTTGTACAAGCTGTTTCTGACCATCCGGTACTTGCGTAAGCGTCGCATCGCCTACTTCGCGGTGGCGGCGGTGACGCTGTGCGTGATGATGGTGCTGGTGGTCAGGTCGGTGATGGGGGGCTGGCTCGAGCAGGTCAAGATGCGGGCGCGGGGGCTGCTGGGCGACGTGATCGTCGACAACGGGCATTATTCGGGCTTCCCGCTGTATCAGGAGTTCATCGACCAGATCAGCCAGTGGCCGGAGATCGTCAAGGCCACGCCCGTGATCTACACCTACGGCCTCTATCGCTTCGACAGGACGCCCCGCAACGGCACCGTGCGCGTGGTGGGCATCCGGCTGAGCGAGGTCATCGAGGTCAACGCCTTCAAAGAGAGCCTGTACTACGAGAAGTTCTATCCCGGCACGACGACTCTGGCGCCGCAGAAGCAGCCCGTCCTGGGGGTCGACCTGAGCCAGCCGCCGGTGCCCGTGGCCGGCGAGGACGATTTCAGGCTGCCGATCCTGGTGCTGCCAGAGCCGTACCAGAGCGCGCTGGAGCGCTCGCGGGCGGCGGGTCTGGAAGACACCGAGACCGCCGAGACGTCGCTGAATCGTTTGCTGGCGCAGGCCGGCCTGCCGCCGATACCGGGGGTCTACGAATTGCCGAGCGATCCGACGGCGCCGCCCATGCTGGTGGGCAACGAGCTGCCGGGGATCATTATCGGACGCGATGTCTTCGCCCGCCGGCGCAGCGACGGCAAGTACGTGCGGCCTGAAGATCTGCCGCGCGGCTGCCGGGTGATCATGACGCTGTGGGCGACGTCGGTGGCCGGTGACGTGGACCCCATTCCGGTCAAGCAGGCATTCCGTTACGCCGACGACTCGCGCACCGGCGTCTACGAGATCGACTCGGAGCACGTCTACTGCGATTTCGAGCTGATTCAGAAGCTGCTGCAGATGGACGAAGCCGAGCGGATCGACCCGCAGACCGGCGAGGTGGTGGGGCGGGTGCCGGCGCGCTGCTCGCAGATTCAGATCAAGGTCGCGCCGGGGCTGTCGTCTGTGCAGCTCAGGGAGCTGTGTGAGCGGCTGGAGGCGG
>CAZRSM010000247.1:0-6525 GCA_964602755.1 uncultured Planctomycetales bacterium | reverse complement strand
CGTCCTTGGGCTGGAAGGTGCCGATGCCCACGCGGTCTTTTTCGGACAGGATGATCCGCCGCACCACCACGTGGTCGAGCACCTTGCGCCAGTCGCCGTCGTACCTGATCAGCAGATCCTCGAACGTCTTGCGGCAGAACGGGTCCAGGTCGCCCTCGACGCGGATGCGCTGGTCGGGCGGCAGGTCGGCGTTGATCTCGGCCAGGATCTCGGCCCGGGCCGCCCTGGGGATCAGCTTGAGCGGCTCTTCGTGCATCGGGCAGGGATGCAGCACTTCGCCGTTGCCCTCGTCGAGCTTCCACGTAAAGGTATAAAGCGCCCCCTCGTCGAGCTGGCTGTAATACTCCAGGCCCTTCTTGAGCAGCCGCGCGATGGTACTCTTGCTCGAGCCCACCGGCCCGTGCAGCAGCAGGATGCGCCGGTCGGTGCCGAAACCCTGGGCCGCCGACTTGAACGTGTCCACCAGCCGCATCAGGGCGTGATCGAGCCCGAAGACCGCGTCGGCCCCATTCTCGAACGGATCATCGAAGAACTTGTAGTGCACGATCTCCTGCTTGAAGGCCGTGTAGCGCTCCGTGCCGAAATGGCGGATCATGTCGTAGACGCGCTGGAAGGCATTGCGTGCCAGCTTGGGATTGGCCGCGACCATGTCCAGGTACTCGAAGAACGAGCCCTGCCAGTGGTGCTGCTTGAACTTCTCGGTGTCCAGGTGCTTGTCGATGATCGCGAGAATGGTGTCGCGCTTGGACATTCCGGGCTCCTAACTCACGCTCGTGCGAAGAGCTATGCGACAATGCCGCCGTCGCCGGCCGCGGTTCAGCCCTGTTGACCGCTGCCCGACGACCGATAATCACGTTCTGCCGACCCTGGTCGGCCGCGCTTACCATATCGACCGATCAGACCGGCTCCTTGGGATTATAGGGCGAAAAAACCGCCGGGCACGCCGGCCGCCGCGCGCCCGCGCACCGCCAGCATCATCCGAAGCGCCCTCATCGTTGCTCGAACACCGCCAGCCCCCGGGCTCAGCCGACGCTACAGCGCCGCCGCCTGCAACGAGCGCCGAATCAGCAGATTCTGCCGCGCGTGATAGCCCAGACAGACCAGCGGATAGGTCAACCGGCCCACGCGCTCGAACGTCCGACACGCCAGCCGATACCACGCGCCGCCGGCCTCGTCGAGTCGACGTTGCACGTTGACATGCAGCGTAAGCCAGACGTCTTCGCGCAGCCGCTCGGGCGTGCCGAACGCCCCGGCCACCGCGGCCCGCCCGGAGCGGATGTTGGCCAACAGCTCGGCGGCAGTCTCGCCGGCGCTGACGGTGTACGTCGTGCCCACGCGATCGGTGTGCGAATCGCTGCCGGCGACGCCGACCTTGCCGTGCCGGGCCGCGACCTGGTGGGCGAAGGCGTTGTGGGCATAGCTGCGCGTGCCGTTGAGCACCTCGAAGACGCCGAACAGTTCGACCATGGTCTCGATGTGGTGCGTCTTGAGCGGGCGGTGCTGCTGCGTCCAGGTCATGTGGTTGAGCACGCACAGCTTGCCCAGGCGGTGCAGGTAGTCGGCCAGGTCACGCACGTCGCCGCGCAGCCGCTGGATCTCGCGGTGCTGGGCCTCGTCGATGTCGTAGACGTTGACGTGAATCACCGTGCCGTCTTCGGGAAAACGCGTGGTGACTTCCTCGCCGACGATGAAGTCGTCCAGCGGTCCGCACTCGTCGAGCAAGGCCTTGCAGCCGTCGATGGTGTCGTGGTCGGTGATGGTCACGTAGTCCATGCCGCGCCGCTTGGCCAGCTCGTACAGCTCCCGCGGACCGAGCAGCGGATGAAACGTCAGGCCGGGCAGCCAGCGGATGTGCTCGTCGGACCAGGTCGAATGGCAGTGCAGGTCGATCAGGCGGCCGGGCACGCGCCGCCAGCCGCCGCAATGCTCCCGCTGCTCGTGCCAGATGTATTCGGCTGCGGGTACGAGAAGCGGGTTCATCATCCACCGTGAGCAGACGCGGCCCATTTCGGCCGACACGCCCCGTACTTTAGCGTCTAGCTGGCCGATCCGCATCCCCGCGTCGCGACACTTGACGAACGGCGACGCAGGCGTTGAGCTTGCCGACTGCGATGCGCAAGCTGCTGTCCCGTCCAACCCGGCCGGCGCTGTTCGCCATCCTGATGGCGGCGGCGGCGTTGGTGGCGCTGCTGCCGGCCCGCTGGACCAGCTTCGTAAACGGCCTGCTGCAGCCCGGCGTCTGGCTCTCGGGACCGGCTTCGCAGGCCACCCGCGCGGTCAGGTCGGCCACCGACGCCGCCCCCCCCGCGCCCGATCCGGCCGAGTTCGAGGAACTGCTCCACACAAAAGAGCTTCTTGAACGCCAGCTGCATCACCAGGAGTTGATGATCGCCGAGATGGATCGGCTGCTGGCGGAAGTCACCGGGCTGCGTGACCAGTTGGTGGACCCCAATGCCCGGATCATCATCGCTCCCGTGGTGGGCGCCGACGCCTCGGCCCGGCGCGAAGTGCTGCTTATCGGCAAGGGCAGCCGGGCCGGCGTGCGGGTCGGCGACTGGGTGGCGGCGGGAGCCGTGACGGGAGTGCATCCCGGTGCCCGGACCGCCCGCGACCGGCTCCTGCAACAATGGCTTGTGGGTCGCGTTGTCGATGTCGCCCCATATGTAGCGTGGGTACAACTGACCACGGACCCGCAGTTCGGCCGCATGGCTGCGTGGGCGGCCGATGCGAGCGCAGACGGCACCTGGCGCATCGCCGAGCGGCAGTGCGTGCTTTACGGCGTCGGCGACGGGTTGATGCGTATCGAGCAGGCGACCGTGGACTATCGACAGACCGGGCAGATCTTCGTGCTGGTTCCGATCGGTCATCCGCGGCCGATGGCCCTGCTGGCCGGCGTGGTGGTTGGCGGGCGGATGCTGGAGACCGGCCTGCACTTCGACCTCGACGTGCGCCCTCCCGCCGACGCGAGGCGGCTGTCGTACGTTTACGTGATCTCGCTGACGGCGCAGCAGCCGTGAGCGGCGTGCGGGGCGGCGGCGGATGGCTGAGGCGGCGTGGCCGGCGGCGTTGGAGCAACATTTTGTGCTTTTCTCGGCAGGCGGCCTTGACGCTCTGGGCCGTAGCGGTATCTTGAGCGGTCTCGGCGCGTTGCGCCGTGACAGTGGGGGTATGCAAAGGTTTGGACGGACGGGATGATGTCGCATGGCAGGTGAGCGAATCAGAATTCGGATGGAAGCGTACGACCACCGGGCACTGGATGCTTCGGCGCAGGAGATCGTCGAGCAGGCCAAGCGGACCGCCGCCAAGGTGCGCGGGCCGGTCCCGTTGCCCACGCGCATCGAGCGCTACACCGTGCTGCGCAGCCCGCACATCGACAAGAAGTCCCGTGAACAGTTCGAGATGCGCACCCACAAGCGAGTGGTCGACATTCTCGATCCTACGGCCCGCACCATCGAGGCGCTGAATCGACTGGTGGTTCCCGCGGGCGTATTCATCAAGATCAAGGCCTAGAGCGCGGACAACAGCCAGCTCTGGGCCTTTTTCGTTGGAAACGGCGAGGGCAGTGACGCGGGGGACGCGTCATTGTTGTCGCCGCAGGAGTGCCGAGAAAATGATTCCGGCGATTCTGGGCAAGAAAGTCGGCATGACCCAGATCTTCGATGAGAGCGGCCAGCGCATTCCGGTCACGCTCATCGAGGCGGGTCCGTGCGTGGTGTTGCAGGTCAAGTCGAACGAGACCCGCGACGGCTATTGCGCCGTGCAACTGGGCTTCGAAGACGTCAAGCCCCACCGTTCGACCCTGCCCGAGATCGGCCACGCCCGCAACGCCAAGACCGCTCCCAAGCGCTTCGTCCGCGAGATCCGCCTGCCTGGACCGACCGACAGGAACGTCGGCGACACCGTCACCGTCGACATCTTCAAGGAAAACGAGGTGAAGTTCGTCGACGTGGTCGGCGTCTCGAAGGGCAAGGGTTTCCAGGGCGGCATGAAGCGCTGGGGCTTCGGTGGCCAGCCAGCTTCCCACGGCGTCGAGCGCAAGCACCGCTCGCCCGGTTCGATCAACGGCCACGCCACCGACCTGGGCGGCGGCCGCATCAAGAAGGGCAAACGCATGGCCGGCCATACCGGCAACCGCCGGGTCACCATCCAGAGTCAGATGCTGGTCGACGTGGATCCCGAACACAACCTGCTACTGGTGCGCGGTGCCGTGCCCGGGCCCAAGGGCGGCTATGTCATCGTGCGTAAGGCCAAGAAGAAACCATAAAGTGTTGCGCCATGCTTGAGATACCGGTATACAACGAATCAGGCGAACAGATCGGCACCGAGCAGATCGACGAACGACTGCTCGGCGGCGAACTGAACGCGGCCCTGCTCAAGCAGGCCGTGGTCATGTATCACGCCAACCGCCGACAGGGTACCGTCGCCCAGAAGTCACGCGGCGAAGTCGAAGGCTCGACCCGCAAGCTCTACCGCCAGAAAGGCACCGGCCGGGCACGCATGGGAACCATCCGCACGCCGGTTCGCCGCGGCGGCGGCCGGGCCTTCCCGCGCAAGCCGCGGGACTTCGGCCAGGATATGCCCAAGAAGATGCGCCGCCTGGCCCGCAACCAGGCCGTGCTGGCCAAGATCCAGGCCCAGCAGGCCAAGATCGTCGACGGGCTGAGTTTCGACGAGCCCAAGACCAGGCGGTTCGCCACCCTGCTCAAGGCCCTCGGAGCCGACCGGGGCTGTGTCTTCGCCACCGCCGGCGTCGACCAGGTCATCTACAAGAGCGGGCGCAACATTCCCAAGACTCAGGTGATGAACGTCGCCGACCTGAACGCTTTCGACATCCTGTCGCGCAAGGCACTGGTCTTCACCCGCGAGGCGTTCGCGACGTTCCGTGACTCGCTGGCGGCCAGGCAGCAGGTGGGAGCGTGAGCCGATGGATATTTACCACGTGATCATCCGACCGCTGGTGACCGAGAAGAGCACCCACCAGACGTCGCAGCACACGGCCAAGCGCGGCGGGGCCTACCATTTCGAGGTCCACCCCGACGCCAACAAGACCGAGATCAAGGACGCCATCCAGAAGCTTTACGGCGTCAAGGTGCTCGACGTGCGGACGGCCAACCGCCGGGGCAAGCTGCGACGCTATCGCTGGCGCTACGGCCGCACCCGCAAGACCAAGAAGGCCGTGGTGGTTCTCGACCCGAACCACCATATTGACTTGTTCTAGTCGGCGACGAGGAAGCACCAAGCCGAGAGGTCAACGCAAATGGGCATCAGAATATACAAGCCGACGTCGCCCGGCCGGCGGAACGCCAGCGTAAACGACTACGCTGAGATTACTTACCGCCACAAGAACCGGCCAGAGAAGTCGCTGACGGTCACGCTCAAGAAGACCGGCGGCCGCAACCACCACGGCAAGATCACCTCGTGGCAGCGCGGCGGCGGCAACAAGCGGCGCTACCGCATCATCGACTTCAAGCGGCGGACCGACGACAAGCCGGCCAAGGTGCTGGAAATCCAGTACGACCCCAACCGCTCGTGCCATATCGCCCTGATCGAGTACGAGCCGGGCCGCCGGGCCTACATCCTCGCCCCGCTGGGCCTGCAGGCCGGCGACATCGTCGAGAGCGGCGAGAAGGTCGAGCCCAAGGTTGGCAACGCCATGCCGCTGGCCAGCATCCCGGTCGGCATGCACATTCACAACATCGAGATGATGGCCGGTCAGGGCGGCAAGCTGGTGCGTTCGGCCGGTGGCGTCGCCACGCTGATGGCCAAGGAGGGCAACTGGGCCACGATCCGGTTGCCTTCCGGCGAGATGCGTCAGGTGCGCATCGAGTGTCGGGCCACCATCGGCCAGCTCGGCAACATCGACCACCAGAACGTGCGGCTGGGCAAGGCCGGCCGCAAGCGTCACCTGGGTCGCCGCCCGCACGTGCGCGGCAAGGCCATGAACCCGGTGGCGCACCCGCTGGGCGGCGGTGAGGGTCGCAGCAACGGCGGGCGTCAGCATTGCAGCCCGTGGGGCAAGCCGGCCAAGGGCGGGCGCACGCGCAATCCGCGGGCCCGTTCGAACCGTCGGATCATCCGCCGGCGCAAGAGTGTGCGTTACGGCATCGTGAAGTTGCGTCGGAAGAAATAAGCGGCACTGCGGGCCGCCTAGTCGAGGAACGATCTCATGGGTCGCAGTCTGAAAAAAGGGCCATACGTAGACGAGGTCCTGTACGAAAAGGTCATGAAGGCCCGTGCGGCCGGCTCCACCACCCCGATCAAGGTGTGGAACCGGGCCTGCACCATCGTGCCCGAGTTCGTCGGACAGAACTTCGACGTGCACAACGGCAAGGTGTTCATCCGCGTATACGTGACCGAGGACATGGTGGGGCATCGTCTCGGCGAGTTCGCCCCCACCCGCAACTTCCGGGCACACACCACCCGCGAGGTCAGGAAGTAGGAGCCGCATAAGCCATGCCGTGGACTGCCAGACACAACTACGCCCGCATCTCGCCCCGCAAGGTCCGCCTGGTGGCCGACATGGTG
>CAZRSM010000246.1:0-1795 GCA_964602755.1 uncultured Planctomycetales bacterium | reverse complement strand
CTCGCCGCCGCGGTCCGGGCGCGCCACATCCCCTTCGGCGTGGCCCACACCTACCTGGGCCACTGGACCAGCCGACTCGCGCGGCACATCGTGCGCAGCGGCCTGCTGGGCGAGATCCGCTGGGTCGACAGCTACTACCTCCAGGGCTGGCTGGCCGACCGCACCGAGCAGACCGGCTGCCGGCAGGCCGAGTGGCGCGTCGATCCGCAACGCGCCGGGGCAAGCTGCTGCGGCGGCGACATCGGCACTCACGCCCTGATGCAGTTGCGCTACGTCACCGGGCTGGAAGTCCGCCGGCTCTCGGCCCGGCTCGAGACCTTCGTGCCGGGCCGCGCACTCGACGATCACTTCACCACCTACTGTGAGCTGTCCAACGGCGCCAAGGCCCTGGTCCGCGCCAGCCAGATCGCCATCGGCCACAAGAACGACCTGGGCGTGGAGATCAACGGCACGCGCGGCTCGCTGGTCTGGCAGCAGGAAGAACCCGAGCGCCTGATAATCCGCCTGCCCGGGCAGCCCGATCGCATCTACTGGCGCGGCTGCGTGGTGGCCAACGACGGCTTTCTGGGCGAGTTGCCGGCCGAGCTGCTCGACGACGTGACCATCCCGCCGGGGCACGGCGAGGCCTTCCACGACGCTTTCGCGCGCCTGCACCGCTTCTTCGAACAGGACGTGCGCGCCTACCACGAGGGCCGCGAGTTCGACTGTGACACCAGCCGCTACGCCACGGTGGCCGACGGCCGGGCCGGCATCGCCTTCGTCCAGGCCGCCGTCGAGAGCAGCCGGGCCGACGGCGCCTGGGTCGAGGTTCCGTAGATCAGCGTTTGGCCGGTCGCGACGGCGGCGATATAGTACCCCGCCGGTTGCGCAGGCCCCGCCCGGCGGCGGCGCAGTGAGTGGGTTGCGCGGGTCGATGAGCCTGCCCGCATGGGAGGAAGACAGCCAGATGCAGCCTATGATTCCCAAACGGATGTTCTTCACGCGCGGCGTGGGCAAGCATCGTTACAAGCTCCAGTCGTTCGAGGTCGCCCTGCGCGACGCCGGCATCGCCCCGCTCAACCTGGTCAAGGTCTCGAGCATCTTCCCCCCCGGCTGCAAGATCGTCTCGCGCAAGGTCGGCATAAAGAACATCAAGCCCGGCGAGATCACCTATTGCGTGCTGGCCGACTCGTCCACCGACGAGCCCAACCGCCTGGTCTCGGCCGGCGTCGGCCTGGCCATCCCCGCCCGCGGCGAACACTACGGCTACATCTCCGAGTACCACGGCTACGGCATGAACAGCCGCAAGACCGCCGACCTGGTCGAAGACATGGCCGCCAGCATGCTGGCTTCCACGCTGGGCCTCGAGTTCGACCCCGACGCCGACTACGACGAGCGGCGTGAGATCTACCGCATGTCGGGCCAGATCGTCACCACCCGGGCCTGCGTGCAGACCGCCGAGGGCGACAAGAACGGCCTGTGGACCACTGTGGTCGCCGCCGCGGTCTTCCTGGCGGACTGAAGCGAGGCCGCGCCGCGCTGTCGCTGCATCGGCCGCCGCGGCCAACCGTTCTCCCTCCCTGTCAGGGAGCGAGATTTCGCATCAAGCGGCGCGTAGTTGTTTTTGTTTGATTGTGAGGCACAGGCAGTAGATGGCGACCTTGGCAGCGATCCAGCGGCGGACGCGGGGCAGCCCGCGGCGCGGCTCTCCGCCGGCGGTTCGTGTTCGCGAGCTTCGCCCCCCCTGCAAGTCCCCCCTGGGAGGGGGGACGGTCGGCAGGCGGCGTTGACCGCCGGGCGCCGGCGCGGTAAGCAC
>CAZRSM010000245.1:0-16546 GCA_964602755.1 uncultured Planctomycetales bacterium | reverse complement strand
CGCCGACCGTCCCCCCTTCCAGGGGGGACCACAGGGGGGTCAGAGCCAACGAACACGTGCCGCCGGCGGAAAGCCGCGCCGCTCGCGCCGCCGAACAATTCGCCGTTCGGCATTCGCAGCCGCCGACGGATAGCCGAGGGGGCCGGTGCGGAGTTGCGGCCCTCTCGGCGGGGCCGCGGTTCCACCTTCCGAGCCAGTGCCCATTGCGGAGCCGGCTCGAGTTCGCAGCCTCGACCCTCCCCCAAGCCCCTCCCTGGAAGGGAGGGGAGTTTCGCGGCACGCGCAATTGACTGTCCCCCCTTCCAGGGGGGACCACAGGGGGGTCAGAGCCAACGAACACGTGCCGCCGGCGGATAGCCGCGCCGTTGACGCAGCGCGACAATTCGCCATTTGCCATTCTTCATTCGAAACCCGCGGCGCGCGGGGAAGTCAGCCCGAGTTCGCAGCCTCGACCCTCCCCCAGGCCCCTCCCTGCGAGGGAGCGGAGTTCCGCGGTACGCGCGCCGCCCGAACGAACGCCGCCTCTCAATCCCTTAATCCCTGCTCCCTCAATCCCTCATTCTCGATCCCTGATCCCTAAATCCCTTGATCCCCCCTCCTAGCGCCCCAGCCACATGTACGCCGCCGTGGCCAGTCCCACCGCGGCACTGAGCGCCGCCAGTATCACCCGCCAGCGCTGCAGCCGCACCTGCTGTTCAGCCGCGGCGGCGGCCCGCTCGGCCGGCGTCAGACCGTCCGCACCGCGGACCTCGCCGGCCGGCCGTTCCCCGGCGACACCCGCCTGCCCACGTCGTTTCTTGGCCGCCTTGGCTGCGGCCTTGGCCAGCTTCTTGGCAACCTTGGCCTGCTTGTCACCCATCTGCCAACTCGACTCCGTCTGCTCCCAGCGCTTCCCACGGCGAGCACACCGCCCGCACGCTCCATTCTATCGTGGTATTCGCTCGCCACCGCCGTCTGTTCGCCCGCCCCGGCTCGCATCTGCTCCCCGGCCGACTGGCTCCCCGGCTCCCAGGCAGATACATTACGATCCCATGTACGCCGAACTGATCGATCTGGTACAGCGCTTCGCCGGCTGCCGCGTGCTGCTGGTCGGCGACTTCATGCTCGACCGCTACGTCTTCGGCGACGCCGAGCGGATCAGCCCCGAAGCGCCCGTACCCATCCTGCGCGTCATCGAACGCCAGGACCGCGTCGGCGGCGCGGGCTCCGTGGCCCTCAACGTCCTCTCCCTCGGCGGCCGCGTGAGCTGCGTCGGTATGCTCGGCCGCGATTCCTTTGCCGACCGCGTCATAAGGCTGCTCGACGCCGCCGGCGCCGACACCGCCGGCCTGCTGCGCGTCGACGACCGCCCGACCATCACCAAGACCCGCCTGGTCGGCCTGGCCGAACACCGCCACCGCCAGCAGATCCTGCGCGTAGATGACGAGATTATCAGACCACCGAGCGGGTCCGACCGCAAACGCCTGCTCGACGCCCTCCAGTCCGCCCTCCACCAGGCCGACGTCGTCTGCCTCGAAGACTACGCCAAGGGCACCCTCGCCCCGGACGTCTGCCGCCAGATCGTGGCCGCCGCCCGGCGAGCCGGCAAACCCGTGCTGATCGACCCCGACCGCGCCGACGACTGGGACAAGTACCGCGGCGCCACGCTGCTGACGCCCAACCGCGCCGAGCTGGAAATCGGCTGCGGCCGCAGGCTGGCCGACGCCCAGCTCGAGTCCGCCGCCACCGACCTGCTGGCCCGCCTCGATCTGCAGGCCCTGGTCGTCACGCTCGGACGCGACGGGGCCTTGCTGATCAGCCGCGACCAGCCCGCCCGGCGGTTCCCCACCCGCCCGCGGGCCGTCTACGACAATACCGGCGCCGGCGACGCCGTGCTGGCCATGATGGCGGTCGCCTGGGCCGCCGGCGCGACGCTGGAGAAGGCCGTGCCGCTGGCCAACGTGGCCGGCGGGCTGGAGGTCAGCAAGTTCGGCTGCGTGCCCATCTCGCGCGACGAGGTCCTCGACGAGCTGCGCCGCACGCTCGACGGCCATCGCGGCAAGCTGCGCACGCTGGACGAACTGCTGCCCGAACTCGACGCCCGCCGGCAGCGCGGCGAAACCGTCGTGTTTACCAACGGTTGCTTCGACCTGCTGCACCCCGGCCACGTCGAGCTGCTGGAGAAGGCCAAGGCCCTCGGCAGCGTGCTGGTCGTCGGACTCAACAGCGACGCCTCGGTCCGCTCGCTCGGCAAGGGCGACGACCGCCCCATCCGCCGGCAGGAGGACCGCGCCCGCGTCCTGGCCGCGCTGCACGCCGTCGATTATGTCACCATCTTCGACCAGCCCACTCCCGCCGAGCTGATCGAACGTATCCGCCCCGATGTGCTCGTCAAAGGCGCCGACTGGGCCGGCAAGCAGATCGTCGGCCAGCAGACCGTCGAGTCCTACGGCGGCCGGGTCGAACTGGTCGAGCTCGTAGACGGTTTCAGCACCACCGCCGAACTGGAGCGCATCCGCCGCCAACGCTGAAACCGCCGCCACCACCGCCAGCCATCGCGGAGAACCCCGAGATGAGCACCGCTGACAGCTACCAGTCGCCCGCCGGATTCGCCGACCAGCCGATAACCGCCCTGGCCGTCTACTGCGCCGACGGCCGCTTCGGCCCGCACTTTCGCCGCTTCCTCGAACGCCACCTGGGCCTGCGCGTCTACGACACGCTGGCCCTGCCCGGCGGCCCGGCCGCCATCGTCCACGACGACCCGCCCGGCCTCATGCCGGCCGCCCGTACACAAATGCGTTTCCTGCTGCAGGCCCACCCCATCGAACACGTCATCCTGATCGCGCACGACCAATGCGCTTTCTACCGACAGCACCTCGGCTGCGACCCCGCCGAACTCCCCCAACGCCAGCGCGCCGACCTGGCCGCGGTCGCCACGTGGCTTAACTCCGCGGCTCCGTCTGCCACCATCAGCAGCTACCAGGCGCGTCTGTATGGCGGCCACGTGCTGTTCGAGCCCGCGACCTGAGGCATTCGTCATGACCACCGGCGGCCGGCTGCGCGGCCCTGACCGACCCGGCGATCCCGCCGGCCGCATGGGGCTGAGGGGCGGCCCAGCGCCGGCGCCGGGCGCCGCGGTTGACTTCCGCCGCCGCGGCGAGCACCATTCATTCGGCCCGGTCCGTTCAGCGGCAACCGGCGGCGCCCGCCGCGGTACATGCTCGGAGAACCGCCGTGAACACCCAGCTCACCGTGATTCCCACCCATGACGCGCGTTGCGATCTGCTGGCCGGCCAGACCGTCGCGGTGCTGGGCTATGGCTCGCAGGGCCGCGCCCATGCCTTGAACCTGCGCGACTCCGGCATCGCGGTAGTGGTCGCCCAGCGTTCGGACAGCCCGCGTCACCAGCAGGCCATCGACGACGGTTTTGTCCCGCTGAGCATTGCCCGCGCCATCGAGCGGGCCCGGCTCCTCATCATGGCCCTGCCCGACGACACCATGCCCGAGGTCTATCGGACCAGGATCGCGCCCCACCTCAAGCCCCGCCACACGTTGGGCTTTCTCCACGGGTTTGTCATCCACTACCAGCTCATCAAGCCGCCCGATGACGTCGACGTCGTCATGGTCGCCCCCAAGGCCCAGGGCAACGGCGTACGCAGCGAATACACCGCCGGCCGCGGCCCCTGCGTGCTGATCGCGGTCCACCAGGACCACTCCGGCCAGGCCCTCCAGACCGCCCTGGGCTGGGCTGCAGGCATCGGCGCCAACCGCGCCGCCATCTTCCAGACCACTTTCAAAGACGAAACCGAGACCGACCTCTTCGGCGAGCAGGCCGTGCTCTGCGGCGGCCTGTCAGCGCTGGTCCTGGCGGCTTTCGAGACGCTCACCGCCGCCGGCTACCCGCCCGAATTGGCGTATTTCGAGTGCTGCCATGAGCTCAAGCTCTTAGCTGACCTCATCCACGAAGGGGGTCTGGACTACATGCGCCGCCGCATCTCCAGCACCGCCCGTTTCGGCGACCTGACCCGCGGCCCACGCGTGATCGACCAGCACGTGCGCGCCAATCTGCGCCGGATCCTGGACGAAATCCGCTCCGGCCGCTTCGCCGAGGAGTTCATGCAGGACGTGGCCGATGGTCGGCGTCGCTCGCGGGCCATGCTCGAGGCCGCCGCCGAGCACCCCATCGAGGCGGCCGGTCGCGCCCTGCGCGACCTTCTTCGCTCTGACGAGTCGGAGGCCTAGCGCCCACTTGTATGGGGCGGCCATCGTGTTATCATTGCGCAATTGCCTTGCTTTTCCGGGCTTATGCTGATCCCTGATGGAGTGCGAACTGCGATGTCCGAAGCCACCGCCGAACTGTCGACCTTCTTCGAAGCGCCTCAGCTCGACCAGGAGGCCTTTCGCAAGTACGCCGACCTGGTCTTTCAATCCGCCCGCACTTATGAACGTTTCGGCACACTGCTGGCCGAGCACGCCGAGAAACCCGACGCCAGCGCGCTGCATCTGGGTGTCGGTTATCTGCTGCTGGGTCGCTTCCAGCAGGCACTCGAGTGGCTCACCAAGGCGCCGGCGGACAAGTTCCGTCACTACTACGCCGCCCAGGCCGCCTGCGGACACCAGCAGTACGAGCAGGCCATCGACTTCTATACCCAGGCCCGCAAGGCCGGCTGGGATCCCTTCGAGATCGACATGCGCATCGCCGAGATCAACCTCAAGCTCGGCAAGCACGACGCCGTCCGCAAGACCATCGCCGCGCATGAGAAGGACGGCACCGACCGCGCCGACTGGTACTACCTGCGCGGCCTGCTGACCGAGGACCAGGGCGACCGCCGCGGAGCGCTCGAGCTGTACGAGAAGGCCCTCACGCTCGACGCCGAGCACGTGCCCACCATGTTCCGGGCCGCCTGGCTCTACGACCTCCAGGGCGACGACGAGCGCGCCATCGAGCTGTACCAGCGCCTGGCCACCCAGCCGCGCGCCCACGTCAACGCCCTGATCAACCTGGCGGTCATCTACGAAGACATCGGCCGCTACGACGAGGCCCTCTCCTGTCTGCGCCGCGTGCTGGCGGCCTATCCCAACCACACCCGCGCTCAGCTCTTCTACAAGGACGTCGCCAACAGCCGCGAGATGATCATCGACGACACGCTCGAAAAACGCGCCGAGTCACGCAACCGCCTGCTGGCCACGCCCATCAACGAGTTCGAGCTGTCCGTCCGCGCCCGCAACTGCCTGCACAAGATGAAGATCCAGACGCTCGGCGATCTGCTGCGCTTCACCGAAGCCGAGCTGCTGTCCTACAAGAACTTCGGCGAAACCTCGCTCGAAGAGATCAAACAGCTCCTGGCCAAACGCGGCCTGCGCCTGGGCCAGAAACCCGAGGAGATCGACGTGACCGCGCTCGGCCCGATCGCCGGTCCGGCCGCCCCCGCGCCGCCGGTCAACGTCCCCCCCGGCCGCGAGGCCCTGCTGTCCCGCCCGGTCTCCGAGCTCGAGCTGTCGGTCCGCTCGCGGCGCTGCCTCCAGCGGCTCAACGTTCAGACCCTCGGCGACCTGATCCAGAAGACCGAGGCCGAGCTGCTGGCCACCCGCAACTTCGGCCAGACCTCGCTCGAAGAAATCAAGAGCCGCCTGGCCGAGCTGGGACTCAGTCTGGCCCCCAAGACCTGACGTGCCCCCAGGCGCAGCCCCGGCCGCTGATCCGTCGGAAGGAAACCGCCCCGTGCCCGACGGCTTCGCCTTCGAGATTCTGGCTACCGACGGCCGCGCCCGCCGCGGACGTCTCCACACGCCCCACGGCGTCGTGGACACGCCCGCCTTCATGCCCGTGGGCACCCGCGCCGCCGTCAAGGGTCTCACTCCTGCGCAGGTGGCCGACACCGGCACCCAGATCGTCCTCGCCAACACCTACCACCTCATGCTCCGCCCCGGGCCCGAAACCGTCGCCCAGCTCGGCGGCCTTCAGAAAATGACCGGCTGGCACGGCCCCATGCTCACCGACAGCGGCGGCTACCAGGTCTTCTCACTGGCCGAACTGCGGCGCCTGGGCGACGACGGCGTCGAGTTCCGCTCGCACATCGACGGCCGTCTGCTGCGGCTCACGCCCGAGACTTCGATAGCCGCCCAGAACCAGCTCGGCGCCGACATCATCATGGCCTTCGACGAATGCCCGCCGCTGCCCGCCACCTGCGAGCAGCTCTCCGAGGCCGTCCGCCGCACGCTGCTGTGGGCCCGGCGCTGCCGCGATGCCCACCAGCGCGCCGACCAGGCCCTCTACGGCATCGTCCAGGGCGGACTGGACCTGGCCCTGCGCCGGCAGTGCCTCGAACGTCTGGTGGACATCGGCTTCGACGGCTACGCCATCGGCGGCCTGTCGGTCGGCGAACCACCGCCTGAGATGTGGCGTCTGCTGCACGAATTCGCCCACCGCCTGCCGGCCGACCGCCCGCGCTACCTCATGGGCGTCGGCACGCCGCGCGACCTGGTCGAGGCGGTGGCCGCCGGCGTGGACCAGTTCGACTGCGTGCTGCCCACGCGCAACGGCCGCAAGGGCTACGTGTTCACTTCCGCCGGCACGCTGCGCATCCGCAACGCCTGCCACCGGCTCGATGCGCGCCCCCTCGATGAGACCTGCGATTGCTACACCTGCGCCAACTTCTCGCGCGGCTACCTGCGCCACCTGATCATCACCGGCGAGGTTCTTGGAGCTTCGCTGATTTCGCTGCATAATATCGCCTTCTTCCAGCGGCTGATGCGCGCCATGCGCACCGCTATCGAACACGGCGACTTCGAGCAGTGGCGACGCGAGTTTCTGGCCGGTCCCGCTGCTGCGACCAGCAAGGATCACTGACATGAACAGCCTTCTGCTGACCATCCTGGCTCAGGCCACCACCGCCCCGGCCCCCGGCCCCGGCCAGCGGCCGCCCGACATGTTCGGCCTGATGCTGCCGCTCATACTGGCCCTGGGCGTGTTCTACTTCTTCATGATCCGCGGTCAGCGCAAAGAACGCCAGAAGCACGCCGAGATGCTGGCCAACCTCAAACGCAACGACCGCATCCAGACCATCGGCGGCATCCTCGGCACCGTGGTCGACGTCCGTGATCAGGAAGTGATCGTCAAGGTCGATGAGACCAACAACGTCAAGATGCGTTTCAACCGCGCCGCCATCAAGGAAGTGCTTTCCGACTCCTGAAACCACCGCCCGCCGTCGATCAGCGCGACATCCCCCGGTCATCGATCGCGGGCGACACGCGCCGTCCGCACAGCAGTCACCAGCCGCTCTGCCCAGTCCCACTCTCAGAGGGGACGTACCGGGGAGGCAAGCGCAACACGCGCCCGTGGCGGGCAATGTGCACTCCATGGCCCTGCCGCGCAGTCGGCGTGGCGCAATCTCCGCATTCTGCGCTTTGCATTCGATCAGCAGGCAGCGCCGGCCCTTCGCCGCTTCGTCGCCTCGGCGACCGCTCCGTGCCGCCCGGCCTGCGGGTTGTACGTGCCGCTGCCGCCTTCGGCGCGCATCAATTCGCTGTTCGCTGTTCCTGCTCCGCCGCCTTGTGTCCGTTGCCGCCGGCCTTCGCGTACTGCGCCACGACCTCCAGCAGGCGCCGCCGATCGATCGGCTTGGTCAGATAATCGTCGCAGCCCGCCGCAAGGCATTTGTCGCGGTCGGTCGACATCGCGTGCGCGGTCAGTGCGATGATCGGTCCCTCGTGGCCGCGCTTGCGCAACGCGCTGGTAGCCGTGTAACCGTCCATCATCGGCATCTGCATGTCCATCAGTATCACGTCGAACCGCTCGCCCCGGGCGGTCTGACGCTCTACTACATCCAATGCCTCCTGGCCGTTCTCGGCCAGCGTCACCTGCGCCCCGGCCTTTCTCAACACGAACGAAATCAACCGCTGGTTGTCCACGCCGTCTTCGACCAGCAGCACCCGACAACCCGCCGGCAGCTGCGTGACCTGCCGCCCCTCCGGGGTCGCCCCCGGCGCGAGCGCAGCGCCCAGCTCCCCCGGCGCGACCCGCGGCACGTCCGCGATATCGCCGGTCGCGATCGTGACCGTGAACGTACTGCCTTTGCCGCGTTCGCTCTCGACCTGTATGTCGCCACCCAGCATGCGGGCCAGCTTGCGGCTGATCGTCAGCCCCAGTCCCGTGCCGCCGAAGCGCCGCGTGACGGTCTCGTCGGCCTGGGTGAAGGGCTGGAAGACGGCCTGCAACTGGTCGGCGGTCATGCCGATGCCGGTGTCGCTG
The DNA here is from genome assembly GCA_964602755.1 of uncultured Planctomycetales bacterium. Classification (GTDB taxonomy): domain Bacteria; phylum Planctomycetota; class Phycisphaerae; order UBA1845; family Fen-1342; genus JALSRY01. Next base: position 8,316 of record CAZRSM010000245.1, on the reverse strand, counting down.
ATGCGGAACTCCAGCATCGGCTCGGGCCCGTCTTCGCGCAGCCGCACGCTCATGCCGATGCCGCCCTCGCGCGTGAACTTGATGGCGTTGCCCACCAGGTTGATCAGGATCTGCTTGAGCCGCGTGGGGTCGGTGGTGATGCGCTCGGGAATCTCGCCTGCCAGCCGCACCTCGAAGCTCAGCCCCTTCGAGCGCGCCCGCGCCCCCATCAGCGATTCGACTTCGCGGATCACCGCCAGCGGGTCGCAGCGCAGCTTCTCGATATCGAGCCGCCCGGCTTCGATCTTGGAGAGGTCCAGGATGTCGTTGATGATCGTCAGCAGGTGCTGGCCGTTGCGGCGGATGGTGTTGACCGCCTCGATCCGTTCGTCCTCGGACAGCTCCGGGTCCAGCAGGTTCTCCGCGAAACCCAGAATCGCCGTCATCGGCGTCCGAATCTCGTGGCTCATGTTCGCCAGGAAGTCGCTCTTGGCCCGGTTGGCCGCCTCGGCCGATTCCTTGGCCTGGCGCAGCTCCTCGGTGCGTTCGCGCACCTCGCGTTCGATCGCTTCGTGCGTCTCCTGCACGCGGTCGGCCATGTGGTTGAACGAGCGCGCCAGCTCGCCCAGCTCGCCCGGGGCCTGTTCGCGGGCCCGCTTGCTGCGGTCGCCGGCCGCGATGGCCTTGGTGGTCTGGACCAGGTTGTCCAGCGGCGCCAGCAACTGGCTCACCGCCGTGACGGTCAGCAGGATCCCGATTCCCCACACCGCCGCCGCCAGCAGGGCCACGGAGACGACACTGTGCCAGAAGCGGGCGTTGATCGGCTCGAGCGTGTACACCAGGCCCAGGTAGCCCGCCAGCGGCTCCGGGGCGCCGCCCTCCGGTTCGCCTTCCAGCAGGCCCAGTTCCAGCGGACTCTGTTCCGCCAGCACTGCCACCAGCACCGCCAGGTGGTCCTCGCCGCGTCCCGCCCAGACCACCTCGCCGGGCTCGCCGGCCTCCGCCTGGCTGGGAATCTCGAACGCGATGCCGTGCTCGGCGACGCCCGCCCGCCGGGCCCGCGCCAGCGTGGCCCCCTGGCGGTCGAAGATAGCCGCCTCGACCACCGCGCGGTCTTCGAGAGCCGCCTTGGCCACGTTGCGCAGCGCGGTGTCGTCGTTGAGCAGTACCGCCGGCTCGGCGGCCCGCGCCAAAGCGTGCGCGTGCACCACCGCCCCGGTGTACATGTCCATCAGCGAGTTGCGGTAGTTGACCCAGATCAGCCCCGACCCCAGCGTGACCACCGCCCCCAACAGCAACGCCGTGGTCAACAGGATCGCCCGTTTGGTCAAGACCCCGCTTACCACCATGCAGTCCTCTGTCCGTGCAAACGCGTCGGGCGACCGCTCACCAGCCAGCCCACCGGCGCAGTACTCCCCGTTTTTCTTATCGTGCAAGCGTACCGGTTCGTTGATGAACGCCTCCTGGTTGTCGACGTGAACAATATTCACGGGCTGCCGCTACGGCCTTGCCCGTCCGGAACCGATAAAAGCTATTGAGTGGGCTGGTATCGAGCGGACTCGACCTTGGCCTGCCGTTCCCGAGGCGGACCGCCCGGTCTCGATCGGCCGAGAAACCATTGATTATGCCTGCACTCCTCGATCCACGCCGTGTCCATCGGAGACTGATCCATCTGGCCGTCACCATTGCGGCGGCCGGCCTCGGAGACCCCGCTGCCGCCGGCGAGCCCCCGGTTCAGGTCCTGGTGACCCCCAACAAGCTCTACCAGGCGGCTGCCGACGCGCTGGTGACCCGGCTGAGGGACAGGGGGATCGACGCCAGGTTGACGGTGATCGAGCAGGATTCACCCGACGAGTATCTCGACCGCCTGCGCGAGCAACGCCCACGTGTGATCGTCACCGCCGGCGCGGGCCTCACTCAGCGCGTGCTCCGCGCCGTCCCCCGGACGCCGGTCGTATTCCTCATGACCACCAACACCGCCGACGCAGAGTTCCTCCAGGCCGGATCGCCCCACCACGATCGTGTGGCCGGCGTTCCGGCCGACTGTGACCCGGCCGACATCGCCAGGCTGCTGCAGGCGAGCTGCGCCCGGTGTGGCCGTCTGGCACTGCTCATGAGCGAACGCAGCCGCAACACCGCGGCCGCCATCAAACGCGCCGCCGCCCGGCACGGCGTAACGATCGACCTCATCAGCGCCGACCGCGACCGGTTTCCCGAGGCCATCGAGGCACTGAACAAGGGTCATTACGACGGCGTCGTCATGATCCCCGATGCCTGCGTATACAACGCCGCCAACGTTCGCCGGTTGCTGCTTTGGGGACTGCGGCGCAAGAAAGCCGTCTGGGCGTTCTCTGAAAAGGTGATCCGGGCCGGCGCGTACGCCGGAACATATGTGGCTCCCGAAGACGTGGGCAACACCGCCGCCGGCCTCGTCGAGCAGGCTGTCGCCCACGCCGCTTTCAGCAATCCCGGCGTGTGCTACGTGCCGGCGCGCCGGGCAGTCAACGTGAGAACGGCAAGCATGATCGGTTTGCAACGCGAAGCTGGTTCGCTGGCTGCCGCGGTTACCAGGATCCAGCCGTGATGGCACTCGCCGCACCTGCGCACGAACCGCGTCGCCGCGAGCTGGCCCCCGGGTGTCGCCATGTACTATAAACACTTATACAAGAATGAGTTGCAGCCGCCTATGGCGTTGCGTCTGCTCATCGCTGTCGCGGCCGCCACCGGCCCCTCTGCCGCCAGCGCCCAGACGCCGACACCGACCACCCAGCCCCCCTCGGCACTGGTGCTCGACGACGAGAGCGACCTCGAACTCCTCGACCTGGACGTCCCGGTCGTAGTTACTGCGGCAAGACACGAGCAGAGCTATTCAACTATTCCCTATGCGATCAGCGTGATAACCGCGGAGGACATTCGTCGCGCCGGCGCCACGAGCGTCACCGACGCGCTGCGATTGGTCCCAGGACTCGACGTCGCCGACCTCAGCTTCACCAACGCCGCCGTCTCTCCACGCGGTTTCCACGGCCTGCTCGCCCGCCAGATGCTCGTGCTGGTTGACGGCCGCCAACTGTTCGACTCGTTCTTCGGCGGCACGCTGTGGGGGAGCTGGCCGTTCCAGGTCCAGGACATCGAACGGATAGAAGTCATTCGCAGCCCAGGAGTTACGTGGGGCGCCAACGCCGTCAACGGCGTGATCAACATCATCACGCGCGACCCTGAAGACCAGGCCGGCCTCACTTTCGAAACCCTCGCCGGCTCACGCGGCTACCACCAGACCTATCTCGGCTATGGCTTCGCCGATGAAAAACTGCGCCTGCGTGTCTCCGGCAGCTACGATGCCTCCAACGGCTTCCATCGCGGCGGCAACTGGCTGCTCAACCTCAACGACTACCACAAACGCGGCCGTGTCAGTCTGTTTGCAATATATGATCACACCCCCGATGACCGGTTCACCTTCTCGCTCGGCAGCGCCATCATGGACGGCGGTTTTCCCCAGTCGCCGATGGGCGGCTTGCGCGGAGCTCCCGCCAGGTCACAAGCCAACTACTTTCTGGCACGCTGGCACCACCACGTCGAACCTGGCAACCGCACCGATGTAACGTTTTATGTCAACGATTTTTCCATACTACCGGCGATACGTTCGGCCGACTGGCGCTATCAGCAGTTGGCTCTCCAGTTCGCCCACACCTTTCATCCGGCCGACGACCACACGGTCGTCTGGGGCATCGACACGCGTGCCGACCTGGTGGACGCGACTAACGCCGATCCGTCGATGCTGGCCGATGAATACGTAACTACCGGCATAGTCGGCGCTTACATACAAGACGACTGGCGCTTCGCCCCGAAGTGGCTCGTGTCGCTCGGCGGGCGCATCGACTACGATACTTATGGCGGGGTGCAGCCATCCGGGCGCGCAGCGCTCGCATGGATGCCGACCGATACGCAGACCTTCTTCGCCGCAGTCTCACGCGCCTTCCAGATGCCGCCCGGAGCGCTTCGTTTCATGCGAACCCCTTTCGCTTACGGACTGGTTCTGGCCCGCTCTGACCGCCAGATCGACCCGCAGCGCCTGGTTTCATGGGAGGCCGGTTACCACGCCCGCTTCCTGGACAACACGCTTGAGTTGAACGTCAACACCTTCCTCAACTACTACCGCGACCTGACGACGATCAGTCCCCGGCTGGGCGTTGGGGCGCCCATCATCATGTACGAGGACAACCGCGCCGAGGCCCGTCACTACGGCGTCGAGCTGGACGCGCGTTACCGCCCCACGCGCAAGCTCACGCTGCTGGGCCACTACACGTACCAGCAGCTCGACTGGCGCTCGAGCGCTCCCGTGCACGACAAGGACATGATGACGCCGCCCAGGCACAAGTTCATGGTCGGCGTGCGCTACAGCCCGTGCAAGCGCTGGCACTTCTCGAGCCACTTGTACTGGGTCGACGATGTGGAAGCGCCCAACCCCTGGAACCCGTTCGGAGCGCGCGCCATCGACGCCTACTTCCGGCTCGATCTGCTGGCGGAGCACGAGTTCCTGAACGGAAAGGGCTCGATTGCCGTCGGCGTGCGAAACCTCCTCGACAACCACCATCCCGAGGGCGGTACGCTGTTTCTCAACGACGCCGAGGTGCCGCGCATGATCTTCGCTCAACTCAAGTTGCGAATCCATTGACAACGGCGTTTCACGTGAAACGCAGCCAGCCACGAACGCTCCCAACCTCCGCGGAAGCGCATGAACAAAGCGTGTTTCACGTGAAACACGCCTGCCCGATACACACCCTGGCGCCGACCGGCCTATCGCACGAAAACTCCAGCCTCGTAACCGACCGAATTGGCCGACGAAAAACGATCCGTTTCGCGCTCGGCACTCGTCGTGTGCTCCAGCTCGACGTAGCGCTTCGCCCCGGCCTCCCGCGCCGCACCGATCACGGCCGCTACCGCTCCCGCACCGCAGGCGTTGTGGTTCACCGCCGCCTCGGCAACGACCGCGGTCGCGTTCATCTCCGCGATCAGCCCAATCAGCCGCCGGTCGTTGACCTCCTTCGCCCAGCGGATCCCGACCTCGCCGCGCCCCGCCGGCTCGAAGCCGAACGAGGGCCCGTAGTGCGTCAAGTCGGTCGAAGCCACGAAGACCGCGTTGCGACACAGTTCGGACACGCAACGCGCAACGCCAGCACCGATTTCGCCCGCCATCTCGGCAGGCAGAACCGACAATGGCAGCACTTTGGCTCCCTCAAGGAAGAACCGGATCATCGGCATCTGCACCTCGATCGAGTGCTCCTGCGCGTGAGCCTCCGGCGCAACCGCCACCCCGGGCACCTCCGCAACCGCGCTCGCCAGCTCCGCGTCGACCTCCACTGGCCCCAGCGGCGTCTCCCAGCGACCCGCCGGGTACAGACTCGCTGCATTTCGATCCAGCGTGTGGACGGCGCCGAAGATCACGACTGTCTCCGGCTGCTTGCGCGCCACCACCTGGTATGCCAGTGCCGCCGTCGGTCCACTGAAAACCCAGCCCGCGTGCGGCACGACGGCCGCTATCGGATCCCCCTCCACCCGCACCTCGCGCCTCATGGCGCGCAGCATCTCCAGGCAGCCGGCCTCATCCGCTGGATAGAAGCGACCGGCGACCACGGCCCGCCTGATTGCATTCATGGTTTCACTCCAACCTGGAATCGGCGCCGAGCATCTCGGCGATCCGATCGAACTCCTCCAGGGAATTGTACCTGATCACGATCCGGCCGGAGTTCTTCTTCCTGCCGGGCTGGAGGCGCACCGGCAGTCCCACCGCTTTGCTGAGCCGCTCCTCGAGCTCCGCCAGGTGTTTCTTCACAGGGCTGACGGGCTGCGGCTCGCTGGCCGCCGGCTGCTCGGCACGTCGAGCCAATTCCTCTACTTGCCGGACCGAAAGATTGCGGCGTACCGCCATGCGGGCGATCGCGAGCTGCCGTTGTGGATTACTCACTCCCACGAGCGCCCGGGCCTGTCCCATACCGAGCTGACCAGCGGAGATCATTTCGCGGATCTCGTCACCCAACTTCAACAACCGCAAGTAGTTGCTGACGTTGGCGCGGCTCTGGCCGAGGCGCTGGGCCACCTGCTCGATCGTCAACCCAGCTTTGTCGACAAGCTGTTGATAAGCCGCTGCCCGCTCCAGCGGGTCGAGGTCTTCGCGCTGCAGGTTTTCGATCAGGGCCAGCTCAAGCGCCTCAGCGTCGCCGACTTCGCGCACGATCGCCGGCACCGCTTCCAGCCCAGCCAAGCGAGCCGCGCGCCAGCGTCGCTCGCCGGCCACGATCTGGAAACGGCCGCCCTCGCCGCGCCGTACCAGCACCGGCTGCAGCAGCCCGCTCTGCCTGACCGACGCGGCCAGTTCAGCCAGAGAGTTTTCGTCGAATCGGCTGCGCGGCTGGTATGGATTGGGTTCAAGCTCGTCAATCGGGATCTGCGCCAGTCGTTCGCCGGGCTGCGCAGCCTGCGGCGGGCCACCAGTGATCGCGGTCGACGGCAGGTCACCCGCCGCGGCCGCCGTCGTTCGTGATCCGATCAGCGCACTCAGTCCTTTGCCCAGACGCGGAGTCGATTTCGACATATCTGCTCCCGGTTCCCGCTGGAGGTGTTCGGCAGAATAGGCGGGGCCCAGGCGCGATGTCAAGACTCGATCGGCGGCGCGCCGTGGGCCGCCGCACATCGAGAGCGGGGGGCGCGTATCCTAGCAATTATAGAAGCAGCACTAGTACCAGTATTATTAGTAATCACGCGAATACCTAGTATTACCATTGTTGCTACGCGCGCCCGCGGGGACCCCGCCACCGCTGGCAGTGCGTAATGGGCCACCAACTGACCGCACGGTCTGGCGCTGCCGGGTAGAGCCCGACCAACCCAACCCATCCTGGATATGCCTGTCGCCCTTCGCGATTCGCCGTGGGCAGTGCCCACCCTGCGGACCTATCGCCATCGGCGCTGCGCGGTGGGGGGGCCATCATGCGGGCGTGGCAGGGCGGTGCCCGGAACGTCGGGCGAAGACCGGACCGCATCGGGCTGCGGCGGCAGCGCAGTTCAGATCAGGCCCGCGCCCGGCGGTTCAGATCTCGAAATCCACGTTGAGGTCGGGTTCGTCCTGTTCGCCGGACAGCTCGTCCTCCTGGTCGAGGCCGAAGGCGCGTTGGACGGCGGCCAGTGCTTGCTGACCCTGGTCGGCCGGCACGAGCACGCTTATGACCACCTCACTGGTAGAGATGTTCTCGATATTGATGCCCTCGGCGGCAACGGCCTCGAACAGCCGGGCCGCGACGCCGCTGTGACAGCGCATCCCCAGGCCGACAACGCGCAGCCGGGCCAGCTTGTCGGTCACCTCGACGTGCGTGCCGGGGTGGCGTTGCGCGAACTGCTCGCTGGCCCGGCGGGTGGCCTCGCACTGTTCCTGCGAGACCGTGAACGACATGGTGACGTTGCTGCCGTGGTTGCTGACGCTCTGGATGATGTCCGAGACGACGATCTGCTGGTCGCCTATTTCGCGGAAGAAGCGGGCGGCGATGCCGGCCTGGTGGGGCAGCCCGCGCAGCGTGATGCGGGCAAAGCCGCTCTTGAGGCTGGCGTTGCGGACCGGCGCGGGAGAGCCGTTATCAGTCGTGTTCATGGTTGCGCCCTCGGATGTGTGCCTCGTCAGCGGCGATCAGCCAGCCGGTAGTATAGCTGCAGCCGCGGGTGCTGGCCAAGCCGCGGGTGGCCGAAGGGTGCCGGCAGGCCGGCGACAGGCACAACGCCTGCACCGTACACACCGCCCACCACGTATACCGAACGGCGAACGATCGCACCACGCGCGGCTGATTCGGCGGGCGACGCGGGGGGCAGATGTTATCAACCTCCGCAGCGGGGGTTGACGAGCAGCTCGCGCAGGCGGCAGCGGCGCTTTTTTCAGACCATTGGCCGGCGGTTGACTTTTCGCGCTCTTTTTTTGCTTCGGTCCGGGGGCGTTTTCTATGGTTTGGGCAGGCTTGGAAACGTCCACGGGTCAAGCATCGGAGAACACCACATGGCCATCACAGTCACAAACATGAACACACTGTCGTTGCTCAACATCGTCAACCGCACAGGTATGGCGCAGAGCAACACCATGACGAGGCTCTCGACGGGCTCGCGGATCAACGCCGGCAAGGACGATCCCGCGGGCCTGATCGCCATGCGCAGCCTCGACACCGAGCTGACGGCGGTCAACGCGGCGATCGCGAACAACCAGCGCACCAATTCGATGCTCAACGTCGCCGACAAGGCCCTGACCGAAGTGGCGTCGTTGATCGACGAGATCAAGGGGCTGGCGATCGCCTCGGCCAATGCGGA
>CAZRSM010000244.1:0-9007 GCA_964602755.1 uncultured Planctomycetales bacterium | reverse complement strand
CGGTCGATCTGTCCGACCTGGCGATCATGCTGGCCAACTACGGCGGCAGTTGCGGCTGAGAGAGCTGGTCTCGATTACCCTACTCCACCACGGCGCAGACGAGCGGCGCCGTCCGTGTCGGTGCGGGGGTGCGGACGCCGCGCGCCCGGTGGGTGCCCGGCTCCGGTGGGGATCGTCAGTCATTTTTTACAGTTGATTCACACATACATGACCGGATAAACTGCGATCAGCGAACGACCGCTGAGTCGTTCCACCATGTCTCGATCAGATCAGGGCCGACCGCCTCAGGCTTCTTCGGGGGTGCCGTGCTCTGCGGCGTGCGGTTCAGTGGTTCTCGTTTCGCGTTCCCTGCCGAAGCGATCCAGCGGCACGCGGCGGCGCGGGCGCCCTGCAGGAGCCAAGTCATGCACAGAAAAACGACGTTGTACAGGTTCCGGTGCCTCGGCGGTGGGCTGCTTGCCGCCGCGGTAGTGTCCTGGCTGGCCCCGGGCGAAGCCCGCGGGCAGGCGACGGCGACGTTCACCTGGCTGGGCAACCTGCCCGGCGGGGGCGGGTTCAGTCAGGCCTTCGCCGTCTCGAGCGACGGACAGACGGTGGTCGGCAACAGCGACTCGAGCGACTCGCTCTCCTACGGCGAGGCCTACCGCTGGACACCCGCCGCGGGGATGGTCGGCCTGGGATACGCGACCGCGCCGGGCGGCGCGCGCGGCAGCGAGGCCCGGGGCGTGTCCGAAGACGGCTCGGTCATCGTCGGCAGTGCGGTCGCGCTGGGGGGCGCGTGCTACTGGCAGGGTACCGCCGGCAGCTACCTGGGCGATCCGCCCGAGGGCGCCGACGGCAGCAACGCGTACGGCGTCTCCGACGAGGGGTCGCTCATCGTGGGACTCTTCCGCTCGGCGACCACCGGCCGCTTCCTGGCCTTCCAGGCCGGCCTGACCGGCGGCATGCAGCCGCTGCCGCTGCCGGCCGGGTACACGGAGAGCGCCGCGTACGGGGTTTCCCCCGACGGTACGGCGATCGTGGGAACGGTCGTCAAGCCCGGTGTCTTCGACCAGGCCTGCGTCTGGATGGGGGGCTCGGCCCCGCCGACCATTCTGGGCGACCTGCCCGGCGGCCAGGAGTACAGCTTCGCCCTGGCCGCCTCGCAGGGTGGCGATGTGATCGTCGGGTGGGGGACCACCGACGCCGGGCGAGAGCCGTGCATGTGGCAGGGCGGCAGCGTGGTGAGCCTGGGCACGCTCTACCCGACGCCGCTGAGCCCCGAAGCCCAGGCGGCCATGGGGGTCTCGAGTGACGGAACGCTGGTGGTGGGCCGCTCCGGGCGGGCCTTCATCTGGGACGTGGACCGCGGCATGCGCGATCTCAACCAGGTGCTCCAGGACGACTTCTGCCTCGACCTGGGTGGCCAACCGCTGACCGCGGCCACCGACGTGGCGATCGTCGGCAGCCCGCCGATGGTGGTGGTGGTCGGCCTGGCGGACGCGCCCAACATGGCCTGGCGGGCCACCTTCCCGTACTACAGCTCCGATGCCGATGCCGATCTCGACGGCATCCTCGACTGCCGGGACAACTGTCCGCAGATCGAGAACCCCGACCAGGCCGACAGCGACGGCGACGGCGTGGGCGACGTCTGCGACGCCTGCGGGGAGGCCGACGACAGGCTCGACGCCGACGGCGACGGCGTGCCCGACGAGTGCGACCGGTGCCCCGGCGACGACAACCTGGACTCCGACGGGGACCGGATCCCCGACGGCTGCGACCGGTGCCCCGGCGCAGACGACCTGATCAACAACGACAACGACAGCCTGCCGGACGACTGCGACAACTGCCCGCGCATCGACAACGAAGACCAGGAAGATCGTGACGGCGACGGCGTGGGCGACGCCTGCGACCTGTGTCCCGACACTCCGCTCGCAGACGAGACGGCCTGGAACCACACCGACGAGGACGAGGACGGCGTGGGCGACGAGTGCGACAACTGTCCCACCGTGGCGAACCCCGACCAGGCCGACCGCGACGGCGACGGCATCGGCGACGCCTGCGACAAGTGCCCCGACGTGACCAACACCTACGACGACCGCGACGGTGATGGAATCGACGACGCCTGCGACAACTGCCCCGACGTGCCCAACCCGTTCCAACTGGACATCGACGGGGACGGGCTCGGGGCGGCCTGCGACAACTGCCAGGAGGTGTACAACCCCGACCAGGCCGACGCCGACGGCGACGGCGTCGGCGACGCCTGCGAGGCCGCGGGCGACCGGCCGCCCGGCGGGGACGGCGAAGGGCCCCCCTGCTTCCTGGTGCCGACGGCGCTGGCGGCAGTGGCGCTGGGGTGTGTGCGTCTGATGGGACGCCGGCGGGCGCGGCGTTGAGCGCCTGGCCTCAACGCCAGCGCGTCTGCAGCTCAGCCAGGTCGGCCAGGTCGACGTCGCCGTCGAGATCGAAGTCGTAGACACCCAGGCAGTCGGCCGCCTCGGTCGGCGGCGGGGGCGTGGGAGTGGTGGCCGGTCCGCCGAGGCAGTCGGCCAGATCGGCCGGGTCGGCGACGTTCAGGCCGGTGACGGTCTCGACGAAAGCGTGAAACATACCCACCGCGTAGGCCACCGCCAGGTTCCGCAACCGGCCGGACTCGAGTCCGGCGGCGCCGCGGCCGCGATGCTGTGCATCGGGCGACATGACAAGGGCTGGCCAACTACGTCGTCGGCACCGGGCCGCGGCTCCAGATGCTCACCGACGATTCGGAGGCGAACCGCAGCGTAGAGCGCGAGTTCAGTAGTCAGGCGAAGGCGGTTGAGAGGTCAGCCTCCGGACCATCCAGTTTAACCAGAGCGGTTCCGAGGCCCGACTGCACATGCGTTCCCCAACTTACGCGCGTACCGGCAAGCTACGCTCCACGCGACGGCCAGTCCAAAAAACGCAAGGATCGGCAAGAGCGCGTTCAGGTTGAGGCGGCCCCAGTAAAGGACCACGCCCTCGAAGAGAAGCGCTACGGCACCCAGCTGCACCACGGCGCGGTGGGCTATCCCGGCGGTCTGAGAGTCGCGAAGCAGGGTTAGCCCCAGACGATCGAGATACAGCAGGAACAACAATACGACCACGGCGAGCGCGACCAAGGCCAGCTGACCGCAAACGACGCCGAATGGTCCGGTGGTCCATTGCCCCACCAACGCACCGAGCGTACCCAGGAGCCAGACACCCGCGCCAGCGAGCATTCCGAGCCCCATCCGGCGCAGCGAACGCACGCGGCGGGCGGCTCTTGACGCGCCGCCGGCCAGCGTGAAAAGAACAGTCGCCAGCGCGCAAACGTAGAAGATTGCCGCCAGCCCTTGCAGCATCACCGAACCGATGCGCACCGCGGACAGCGCGACAGCCCCCATGAGCAGCCCGAGGAACGCCCCCGGAATCAGGAGCCTCACGGCGTGAAGCCAGCGTTTCAGCGCGTCGAGCTCGTGTGGCGTCAGCGCGACAGCCCGGGCGTCGAATGACGCCCGGACTATGTGCCCGCACTCGGGGCATTGACCTTCCAGCGGGAGCCCCCGCAGGTCATATTCGCAGCGCGCACACCGCAACCCCACTGGAGCACATGGCGGTTCTGTTAAAAGCTCTCGATCTAAGGGTTCCACTGTAGACTATAGTGTGCTTACTTAAGGGGAATCACTGCTCCGAGGCAGCCAACTAACTCTGCCTCCTCGATTGTCGCACACGCGAGGTGCGCTGCCGCCGTCTCGAGCCAACCTGCTTCTCCTTGCTCGTGGAGCGTGCACGCCGCCCAATCGCACTTGAAGGCGCGGCACCGAGCAGCAGCCATGCATGCCTGAACTCCGGGGCCGCCCGGCGTTTCCGAGCAATTCGGCTCTGGCCCACAGTCGGACCAGCCGAAGATGCCGCGGCGCTCGAGCTCCTCTACGTCATATACGATCCAGGCTGCTTGCGCCTCATCATACAACGCAAGCCACATTGGCGTATCAGAGCCGTCTCCTATCAGGATCTCGGGAAACGGGCCGTTCGCCAGTATATCCAGGATCGTTACGCGATTCGGAGCCCCTGGCAAGGGAATCTCCGTCCATGGAGCCAAGCTTCCGTCCCCCTCGTTTCGCATCAGAACCACCGCGTGCGCCGATGTGCTGGCAATCGCTACGTCTGCCAGGCCGTCCGCGTCCAGGTCCGACATGGCGACCCCCGCAGGCGTAACGCAGGGATACGACAACGGTTCCCCGAAAGTATTCTCGTCGACTGCCAGATAGATGTCTAGCCGTTGTACGTGCGCACGTGCAACCGCCACGTCCAACAGGCCGTCCTCATTCAGATCAGCGGCCTCTACTGAGACGGTTGAGGAGAAAAACGGAGCCTCTCCCAAATGACCGTACATCTCATGCGACGCCGAGACCTGCTCCGGCGGATCGGCGGTAGCCTCATTCGGCTGCAGCCCGAACGAGAGCGCAAGAACACCGCCCACCAGCAGCGGCACGCCGGCACCGACAACCCACGGATGATTCTTGACAAGCGTGTGCATCATGTAACCCCTTTTCCATTCAACAATAGAACACCAGATTGAGCTACCCCTGGCCGCATCGAATGCCCTATTGTCCATATCCGCGGCTCGTGTCCGCCGCAGTGATTCGCATCATCAGCGCCCCTTGTCTTGCGGATACCCAGCGGTCAATGCTGCCACGGTGGGGTGCGTGGTCCGTTACCATGAGTCTTCTCGCTACTATGCGTTTATACTTCCTCGCCGCGCACGTGTTCAGGAGAATCGGCAATAGAATACTATAACCTATCCCAAAACCCAGTGTGGGCCCCTGGCGCTGCCGTGAAAGGCACGCGATACTCGGGAGAAAGCGTATCGTGCGAAGTACACAATACCAGATATAACCGGTTTCGGGATGGCTTCTATAGAGATGTCCACTGCCCCCCAACTCCAGCCGCCAGCCTCAGCCAGACCGGAAGCCGCCAGCTTTTCGACCATCTACATCGGCGGGGTCTTCTCTAACGTCGCCAACAAGTTCCTGCTGGAGGGGGTCTTCAGCATTGAGCGCACCTGGCGGAAGATCACCGCCGTCCGCAACGTGTCCGACTTCAAGACCGCCAGCAGCTACCGGCTGACGCTTGACAGGCTGCATGGGCCACCGGCCCCATTCGCGTTGCGAATCGGCTCGCATGGCGAGCCGACGGCGTGTCAAGGGCTGATCGGCGAGGATCAGTACGGCCAGTTTGTGCCGGCCGCGAAGCAATGGGCGGTGGCGCGCCAGAGGGAAGGCGCGCCACGCGTCCGGGGGCTCGTGTTCGAGCCCGGTTGCGAACAGGAGGATGACGCGCGGGCCTGCAAACAAGCGCATCCTCGTGTTCACAACCTGTATCCTGCGGCGCCGGAGGCCGGCCGGAACTTCAGGGGCCGGCGGCCGTCTGGAGTACGGCGACGTCGCCCATGTCGACGTCGGCGTCGGCGTCCAGATCGCTGAGCGCGAAGAGCACCGGATCGCAGCCCGGCGGCGGCTGGTAGACCTCCGGCCCCGTAAGGCAGGCCGCCAGCAGCAGCCAGTCGTCGCCGTCGGCCTGGTCGTCGCAGTCGAGGTCACCCAGCCGGCAATACGGGCAGTCTGCCAGCAGGATCACCGGTGTATCCCCCAGGGCCGGTTCGATGCCGCCCGCTTCGCCGCTGAGCGTGGTCGGCGGCTGATGGTCGCGGAACCACACGCGGGTCGTACCGGGTCGGTCCAGCACTTCGAACGTCAACTGCGCCAGGTCTGCGTCGGCGGTCGTGGGTTGCTGGCCCATGAGCGGATTGATGCCCGCGGCCAGGTCGATGCGGTTGCCGTCGGCGACGATCGGATAGACCAGCGGGATGCCGAATGGCTCGGGCAGGGCGTAGCTGCCGGAGACGAACGCCAGCCGATCGGCGTCGAAGAGCAGGAAAGCCTGGTAGCCGCTGACCGGCTGCTGCAGGCACGCCATGCTGAGCGTGACATGGATCAGCTCGCCGGCGGAGACGCACAGTTCGTTGGGGTCGTCGACCCGCAGATAGAGCAGGGCGGGGGCGGCGGGGCAGTCGGCGGTGGTCAGGTCGGCCGGGCGGGCCGGGGGCACCGTGGCTCCCAGAATCACGGCGACCCCCAGCACCATGGCTGTCGCGACTCGTCTGCGTTGGTCTCGCATGGCTCCCTCATTGACCTCTATCCATCGAGACTGCGTTGCTCAGCGCGGTCAGCCGCCCCGGCCGGCCCTGACCCGTCGTGACCTTGCTGCGTCGGCTCGCCGCCCCGCAGCATCGCGCCCCGCCGCACACCCGGCCGGCCACGGCTCCGGCGGGCGTTACCGCCGGCCCAGCAGCACCAGCACACCGCCCAGCAACAGCGCCATGGCAGCCGGTTCGGGCACGATGGTGACACTGGCGCCGACCAGAGCGCCGGTGACGTCGAGGCCGGGAACAACACCATCGGTGATCAGCGTGGTAATCGGCGGGCTGCCGCCCTCGACCAGGATGTCGAGCGGCGTGGCGGGCGTGGGTGAGAGGGCTTCGAACTGGAAGGTGGTCACCAGCACGCCGGCCACGGTGGCCTCGACCGGCTGGCCGAACATGGCCAGGCCCTGGTAGAGACCGTCGCCGTCCTGCGGCGGCACCACTTCGTTGAGACCCCAGGCATCGTCGGCGGGGAACCCCGAGCTGAGCAGGTCGACGGCGCCGGTCTGGTCGACGCCGATCAGGTCGAGATAAGTGGGATCCCAACTGAAGACCGCCCGGATGGCCGAAAAGCTCTGCACGTAGCTGTCGTCGTCGGAAACCGCGTAGAGCCCGACTTCGACGGTATCGCCGACCACCCAGGGACTGGTGGTGCGGAATTCGAGATTGATGCTTGCCCAGGCCGGCACGGCCGCCGAGAGCACCGCCAGGATACCGGTCAACACGCTCGCCTTGTTCAGCTTGGTAGACATCTCTGCAATTCTCCTGTTCGATTCTGATGAACTGTCTGTGAGGGCCGCCGGCCCTCGGATCTCGTTGGGGACGACGCCGTGCCGTCCTCCTCCCTGCGCACCCACCACGCAACCGCCGGCTGCCGCCTGCACCGCGCGGGGGCAGCGCCCGCGATGCCGCCCGCCGGTGCGTTGCCCGGTAGCTGGGGCAGCTCCGCCCGCCGACGGCCGGTCGGGAAGCTGCGGTCGGGTTGTCGCGGTGAGCTTCTCCTGTTCGCACCGCCGGGTACGGCCGGCCGTTCGCAATGGCCCGAGCCGACCCGTTTTTTCCCCCGGTGGTTGGCGAGCCAGGCCCGTTGTTTGCCGGATCGCCGGGCCGCGGGCGACTCCCTCAAGCCGCGCGTGGCCGATTCCCCCGTTGGCGGGCCACGGCTTCGAGTGAATCAGCCGCGACCCGAAATCCGTCGCTTGCTCCCCCGTCTACGCCGTCGTCGTTCCGTTCGGTTCGTCGCCTTCGTGGTGGGGCCGGTGTCCGCCGTGGGGGTGGCGGTGGGGGGTGGCGTACCGGGAGTGGAGCGGAGAGTTCACGGCACGCCACCGCAGCCGCCGGCCCGGGGCCGGGGCCCGGCCAGAGCACCTGGAGGAACAAGGAAGCGTCGGGTTCGGTGCTCAAGCCGGGCTTTCCGGCCCGGACTGCCGGGCGTGCTTACGGACGCACGCCCAGCCGCTGGATGGCATCCAGCAGCGTCGGGGTCTTGCGCGGACCAGGCCGCACACCCTCGTTCCACAGCGCCATGTCCGCCGTGTCGAACACGCCGTCGTGGTTGAGGTCGAGCACGGTCAGCTCGCTGTAGCCCAGCGCCCGCAGGTCTTCCAGCGTGATGCTCTGGACAGGGCCGTTGCCGGGCGCCAGCGGCGGCAGGCAGCAACCGGCCTCGTCCCAGGCCAGGAAGTTGATCTGCACGAAGGCGTAGTCGAGCTCATCCACCAGACCGTCGCCGCTGAAGTCCGGATGCGGACTGGCGGTGGTGCAGTCGGTGTTGGCCGTGCCGTAGTTGGTGCCATAGTTGATGGCCCACAGACCGAAGTCGATGATGTCGATGTACTGGTCGCCGTTGGCGTTGCCGCCGACCAGGGCGTCGTTGTCGCCGCCGCTGCCGCTCTTGTCGGTGAAGTCGGCGGTGTAGAGGCCCGCCAGGGCGTCGAAGGCGAAATCATCGTTGTCGGTCCTGGCCAGCGTGTGCAGCGCATCGCGGGCCGTGATGCAGTCGTAGGTCACGGGCTGCGAGCCGAGCGCGATGGTGGCACTGCCCAGGCCATCGGTGAAGCTGATCACCTCGCTGACGGTCAGCGGCGCACCGCCCTCGTCGCAATCCTCCAGGGTGAAGGTGATGCAGCGGTCGAAGGTGGTGCCGACGAAGTTGCCGTCGTACTGCACGTTGACGGTCAACTGGAGCGTCTGCACGGTGACCGTCTGCGTGCAGGTGGCCGTGTTGCCGCAAGCGTCGGTGGCCGTCCAGGTGATGGTGATCGGCGAGTCGGCGACGCAGAACGGGTCGTTGAGCGCCTTGCCGTCGCTGCGGACGCCGGTGACGGCCACGTTGGGATCGCAGGCGTCGGTCGCCGTGGCCAGGCCCGGATCGGTGTCGTTGCAATCCGGGTTGCCGACCAGCGTCAGGTCACTGGGACAACTGATGGTCGGGGCGGTGGTGTCCTGGATCGTGATGGTCTGCGTGCAGGTCGAGACGTTGCCGCAGGCATCGGTGGCCGTCCAGGTCCGCGTGATGACCTCGGGACAACTGCCGCTGCTGGCGTCGCTGTAGGTGATCGCCACGTTGGGATCACACGTGTCGGTCGCCGTAGCGAATCCGGTCGAGTTGGGATCGGTCGAATCGCCGCACTCGATGGTCACGTCGGCCGGGCAACTGATGCTCGGCGCGGTGGTGTCCTGGATGGTGATGGTCTGAACACAGGTGGACACGTTGCCGCAGGCATCGGTGGCCGTCCAGGTACGGGTAATCACCTCGGGGCAACTGCCGCTGACGGCGTCGCTGTAGGTGATGGCCACGTTGGGATCACACGCATCGGTGGCCGT
>CAZRSM010000243.1:0-3062 GCA_964602755.1 uncultured Planctomycetales bacterium | reverse complement strand
GCCCTGGGCGTTGAAGGCCGGGTCGAACGAAGCCGAGCCGGAGTTGAACACGAAGTCCAGGTCCACGCCCAGCTCCTGGAGGAAGTTCGAGCTGACCAGCAGGAAGCGCGATTCGACCGCTATCATCAGGGCCCGGGCCTCGCGCAGTTGCTCGAGCAGCGAGCGCGTCTGCTGGTGGGCGGCGGAGGTGTTGTAGACGATCAGCTGGCCGTTGAGCTCGCGGATGGCCCCGTCACCGCCGCCGGTCTCGCGCCACGAGTCGGGTTCGACGGTGTCGCGGATCAGGTCGATGATCTGCGAGACGATGCGCTTGGAAGCGTTGTCCTCCTCGGGACCGGCCTGGAGGTCGTCCTGGCCGCGGCTGCCGAAGAGCGAATCGCGGGCGTCGATGGTCACCAGGTCTTCACCGCTCTGCTTGGCCTTGAGGTCGAGCAGGGGGGCGTTGGCGAAGTGGGGGATGTTGACGATCAGGTCGCGGATGTCGTAGACCAGCGTGTACTTGTTGCGGTCGAGCTTCTCCTTGGTGGCGATGCGGATCAGGCCTTCGCCGACGGCGAAGCGGACCGGGATGTCGCCGCCGATCTGGCTGAGCACCTCTTCCAGAATGGTCCGCAGGGTGACGCCCTTGAGCCGCAGGGAGACGGGCTTGTCGCGTTCGATCCCGACGCGCTCGAGGTCTTCCCAGTCGACGGCGATGTTGAGGTCGTTCAGTTCGCGGAGCGTGTCGACGACCTCGTCGAAGGGCTGCTCGTCGAAATCGACCTCTTCCTGGGTGGTGTCCAGGATGCGGTTGAGTTCGAGGTCCTCCTCGGGACCGATGGTATTCTCGATGCCCTCGCGCCGGGCGACGATCTCCATCCAGTTCTTGGGATAGAGGATGTCGTAGGTCCAGGGGATGCGCGTCTCGTCGGCCTGCTGGAGCACGCGGCGCGTCTCGCGGAAGATCTCGTTGGCCACCTGCTTCTGAGCCAGGAACGAGGCGAAGTCCTCGTAGGTGCTCAGCCAGTAGGCGGCTTTGTCGTTGGCCGGGTCGATGGCCAGGATGGTGCGCATCGCCTCGGCGGCTTCCTCGAAACGCTGCTCCTTCTGGAGCTGCTGGGCCGTGTTGAAGAGCTGCTCGATCTTCGCCTTCTTCTGCTGCTCCTGGATGCGGCGGCGCTCTTCGATCTGCCGCGCGATGGCCTCGCGCTGCTCGGCGGCCTTGCGCAGGTCGTACTGGGCCTGGGCCTGCCTGACGCTCTCCAGGGCCTGGAGGGCCACCTTGCGGGCCGCTTCGTACTTGGTCGGCGGCTGGGCGTAGATGCGGTTGGCCTCGATCACCTGGAGCGCCGTCTGGGCGTACTGCCGGGCCTGGTCGAAACGTTCGGTCGCCGCAGCTTCGCCGGCCTTCTTGATCGCATCCTGCATCTTGGCCACCGCCCGCTGCCACAGCAGCTCGTCGCGCGCCCGCAGGTCGTCGACCAGCGTGCGGCGGCGCGGCCCGGTATCGGACGGCGGAGGAGCGGCGGCGCCGGCACCGACCGGACTGCTCCGGGCCGGCCGGGGCTGCGGAGACTTGTTCTCGGCGGCCCCGGGCTGCTCAGCCGCGGCCGGGGGCTGGGGGGCGGCGGCCGGCTCGCCGCCGGGCCGGGCCGCGGCCCTGTTCTCCGGCGGCTGTACGATGGGCTGCCCCGGCGGCCTGGCCACGTCTACCAGGGCCAGCTTCTCGGCGGCGCGCTGGCGCTGCCGGCTGGCGAGCTGCCAGAGATCCTTGGGCGTGTAGGGGTTAGTAATGATCCTGGAATAAAGCTCTTCGGCCAGCTTCCACTTCCTGTTCTGAAAGGCCTGGTCGGCGGCGGCCATGTCGGCCCTGGCCTGCTTGACACCGGCGATGGCCTTGGCCAGCTCGGCCTGGAGCCGGTCGTAGCTCTTGCGCTGCTGCTCGTCGAGCTTGTCACGGTCGACCGCGTCCAGCGCATGCTTGGCCGCGACGTACTGCTGCGACTCGTAGAGCTTTTGTGCCTTGGAAAGATCGTCGTCCTGGGCCCAGACGGGAGAGACGACAAGGATGCTCAGAACAATGGCCAATCCGCTGGTCAACCATCCAGCCTGTTTCATCACCTGAATCTCCTTGGGGACACGCACCCCCAGGCCGGCAAGCCGTCGATTCTTCCTCGCCGGCCGGCGCACCGACGCGGGGTCGCCCAACCAATCGCCGGAAGTGTAGCCGCAGCCTCACCAGTACGCAAACCAAAATACGCCCCCAGGTGACGGCTGGCCGTCACATGGGTGCCAAGTCCATGCGCCGACCGTCATTCAGGCTGCCGGCCGCCACGCCACGCGGCGACCGGCAACGTCCGGCGCGTCGCAGCGCCGCCGGGCGAGGCAGCAAACGCCGCCCGCAGTTGACCTGCGTCGTGGGCGGGGGAACAATGGCGCTAGTGTCGGTGGCCGACACGAGACGAAAACACTTTTCTCAACCGCGGTCGTCGAACGGCCGCGGCCCGGTTGCTTTGACGAGAGGCAGGCCATGTCAGGGATTCGCATCGCGCCCGCGTCGTTGGGTCTATTGCTGCTGCTGGCCGGAGGCGTCGTGGGGTTGCAGGCCCAGACGGCCACTGAACCGAAGACCGATAAGCCCGCCGACCAGGCGCCGGCGGACAAGTCGGCCGACAAGACCAGGCGCCAGCCCATCCTGGCGGAAGTGATCGAGGTTGTCGGCGACGTGCGCCACGCCCCGCTCGACAGCAACGATTACCAGCCCTGCAAACTGGGCGACAAGTACCCGCCGGGAACCAAGATCATCACCGGCGTGCGTTCGTCGGTGAAATTCAAGATCGGCGACGAAGAGCCCTATACCTGCCTGCTGGTCGACGCGGTCGGCAAGACCGTGCTGAGCGAAGCCTGGAAAGACGCCACCACCAAGAAGGTGCGCATCGGCGTGGGCTACGGGCGCATCCGCGCCGGCGTGGCCGAGGGCGGCCTGAAGAGCGACTTCGTCGTCGACAGCCCGGTGGCCACGCTCTCGAAGCGCGGCACGTGGGGCTTTTCGCTCTTCTACGAGCGCGACACCGACTACTTCG
>CAZRSM010000242.1:0-2648 GCA_964602755.1 uncultured Planctomycetales bacterium | reverse complement strand
CCATGCCTGGAGACAATGACCTGCCGGGGATATGGACCGATGACCCGAAAGACGGCCGCTGAATGCCACCGCCGCTGACCATCCCCTTCGACGCGCCCATCGACGTGCAGGCGGCCCTGGCGCGTGCCGCCAATGCCATGCTGCCCGAGGAGTACTACCGGCTGCCGGTGGAAAAGCGCGCCCAGGCTGTGACGGTGTCCCGGCTGGCCTCGCTCGACCAGATCCAGCAGGTGGCCGACGCCCTGGCACGCAAGCAGACCGAAGGCTGGACCTGGCGCGAGTTCCAGGAGTGGGCCGACGGCCAGTCCTGGACCCTGCCGCGCCACCAGCTTGAGACCATCTACCGCAACAGCGTCCAGACGGCCTACATGGCCGGCCACTGGCGCGCCTTCGAAGCCACCAAGGACGATTTCCCCTATCTGATGTACGACGCCATCAACGACAGCCGTACCCGGCCCAGTCACCGGGCGCTCGATGGCGTCATCAAGCCGGTGGACGATCCATTCTGGAAGACCCACTTCCCGCCCATCGGGCACCGTTGCCGGTGTAGCGTGCGCTCCCTGATGGAACACGAAGCCCGCGCCCGCGGCGGCGTGACCCAGCACGTGCCCGCCGAAGGCCGCCCAGACCCGGGCTGGGGCGGCGACCCGCGGCGCTGGAACGACGCCCTGGCCGAGGTGGCCCGCGCCCGGCGCGAGAACTGCCCCGGAGAAAGCCAATTGGCGCGGAGGCGCAGGCCGCGCGGTGGGCTGCACTGCATCGACGCCGGCGTCGCCAACCATCTTGCTCTGACCGAGCTATGGGCGCGACGCGACGGCCAACTGCCGCCGCCGCGCGAACGCGCACTGCCCGAACTGTCGCCGGCGGAACCCGAGGCGCTCTACACCCGGTTTCTCGACGCCCTGGGCGAACAGGCCGCCTTCTGGCTGGAACTGCCAGACGGCAACCGGGTGTTCGTCGACGACCGCCTGTTCCGTTTCCCTGATGGCAGTTGGAAGATCGGCAAGCGGGGCCGCGACCGCTGGCTGCTCTACCTGGCCGAGCTGCTGCGCGCGCCCCAGGAGATCTGGCGCTTGCAACGCGCCATGAGCGAAGAGCTCTACCTGCTCGGGCGCTTCCAGCGGGGGAAACGGCGCATCGACGCCATCGCCGTGTTCAAGCGGGAGGTGGGCGAAGAAGACTGGGGGGAGGGAAAGACGGCCTATGTGTTCGACCACCACTTTGGCCTGGATCGGAAAAGGGGAGAACTGCTTGGAAACGGGGCAATGATCCGATGGCTGGAGCAATGAAAATGGCGGGCCCTGCCGCAGGATACCCGCCGCGGCTGACATCTCGCACGTTCTCGGCCACTTGGATGCCAGCTCGACAATAAATGTAGCGCATGGAGGATGAATAGGCAATGGATTGACATGGAGTGGCATGGTGCGGTCGGCGGCGCATCGACGCCATCGCCGTGTTCAAGCGGGAGGTGGGCGAGGAAGACTGGGGGTATAACACCATGACCGACATCCACATCGAAGTCGACGACAAGCAGGTCCGCATCGCGCTGGAAAAACTGATTCGGCAGGCCACCGAGCTGCCCATGATGTCCATCGCCACCGCCGTGCGCAATGACATCCAGGACCGCTTCAAGACCTCCACCGCCCCCGACGGCAGCCCCTGGGCGCCGCTGTCTCCGGTCACCCGTGTGCGCCGGCGCAAGGGCAGTGACCGCCCCCTGCTCGACACCGGCACCCTGCGCAACAGTATTCAGGTGCTGGAAGTTGGCCGCGACAGCGCCACCGTCGGCACCCGCGAAAAATACGCCGCGACGCACCAGTACGGCGCCAAAAAGGGGCAGTACGGCAAGACCCGCCGGGGCGGCCCCATTCCCTGGGGAGACGTGCCAGCGCGTCCCTTCATTGGCGTCTCGGATGACGCCATGGAAAACATCCGCCGCCTGATCATTCGTCACCTGGGCGGCTGATCATCCTTGTCCGGCACTCGTTCCGGGCGACAGACGCCCGCCGCGCCGCCATGCTGTGCGCATGAAGCTTGTGCTCACACGACTCGCGCGCGGTATCGGGGGGTGGCTGCGCCGCCCGGTTCACCGGTTCAAAAGCGGGGGTGTCCAGGCCTACATCACATTCCGCGCGACCCTGGAAGCCGGGCGGGACGGACGCGTCCGCTTCTCCGGCGTCGCCTACTCCGGCGGCGTGGTGCCCTCCTACGGCTGGTTGGGCGACATCGCCATCGACTTGTCCGGCCTGCGCAACGATGGCGCCCAGGTGCCCGTGCTGGCCGATCATGGCGACAGCATCGACGCCATCGCCGGCGTCGGTCGGATCCACCGCGTCACCGACGCGGAGGGCTTCACCCGGCTGCACATCGAAGGCGAACTGTACGACACCGAAGCGGGCGCCAAGATCGCCCGCCTGCTGCGGGAGGGGTTCCCCCTGCAGATGAGCGTCGGCATCGTCGCCGACATCAAGGAAGTCGCCGCACCGATCACCGTGAACGGCCAGGAGGTCGTGGTGCAGGCCGTGTTCGAGCGCCCCCTGGTGCGCGAAGTCTCGTTTGTTCCGGTCGGTGCCGACCCCGACACCAGCGCCGCCATCTTCTCTCACCGGCCCGCAGGGCCTCAACTCAAGGAGTCAGCCATGCCTGAA
>CAZRSM010000241.1:0-3174 GCA_964602755.1 uncultured Planctomycetales bacterium | reverse complement strand
GTGGCGACATCGCAACCGGCCACCGCCACTGTCACGGGCCGCCAACGCCCCGGCTGGCGCCTCTGGCTGTTGGTGGCTGGGGCACTGCTGACCGTCCTGGTGCTGGGCGGGCTCAACTACGCTCGCCGACGGAGGAAACCGGCTTGTTCCGAGAAGACGTAGTCTCGCCAGCCGCGCAGCGGCGCACCCTCCGCCGGTGGTTGGTGGCAGCGGTATTCTTGTTGCTGCTGGGGCTCGCAGCATGGCGGGCAGGCTTTCTCCCCCCCTCGCCTGTGGTACTGGTGCGCCATGTCCAAGGCGAACCGGACCCCACGCCGGCACATTCTTCCCGTGGACACCGATCATCAACGACACCGTCCGCGAGTGTGTACCGGCTCGAACCCGACGAAGTCGTTCGCCACATACCGAACCCGGATCCGCAAGCTCGACGCGCTGTGCTCGAGGCGGTGGGCATCCCCGACAGGCCCGGCCGCCAGCCTCTGGAGTCGTTGGCGATCGAATGGGACGGTGCCCCGCACTTCGGGTCCATGTCCGTGGGATACAGCTCTTTCTACGAATCCCGTCGGTTGGTCTATATACTGCGCTCCCTGCGGATTCCGCTGGACCATGTGGACGGTCTGGACGTCGCACGCCAAATCGGCATCGACGGCGACTGGGTCGTGCGGCGAGACGCCGACCTCGATGAGCGCATGTCCGCCCTCGAGACGATCGTCCGACGGACCGGCTATCCTGGGTTCCGCATCACGCGAACGACCCGCAAACAGACAACGTACGAAATGCGCGGGACCGCGCATGCCCCGCCAGACACGCTGGTAATCCTGCCAGCGCTGCCCAGCGTGCCCGAGCAGACTGAGCAAACCGGTACGTTGGAACAGTTTGCCAAGGCGCTGGCCGCCGCCATCCAGCATCCCGTGGCCATGAGGGCTCAACCGGCCGGGTTGACGTTTACTTGGCGTGATAACTCGGCAGCCTATGTCTCCCTAGGGGTCGACGTCAGCGACAGAACTGTCAGGGAGCTGCTGGACCGAATCGCGGCCAGTCTCGGGGTTACCTTCGAACAGATCGAGGACGAAACCACTTTTTGGGAACTCCACTTGCGTTAGCGTGGTAGCTGGCCGCGTCTGCACCTCTGCGGGGCTACCTCGGTGCACCGTGATGCCCGTAAAGCGGTGCCCGCAGCCGGGCAGCCCGCGCAGCTCTGCGGTTATTCTTTCGGCCGACAGACGGGCAGTTGCGCATCCTTACCAGGCTGCGGTGGCGTCTGCTCTTCGAGCGGCTCCCAGAACGCCAGGTTTTCCTGCTCGACGTGCGCCCGCCCGGTGGCCCGATAACGTGTGTGATAGTTGTAGTCCCAGCCCAGCAGCTCCGAATCGCCGCCGTCACGCGTCGTGATCAGGAAACGATTTGCCAGCATGCCGAATCCCCGGCAGCGCTCGGCCGGCACCGGGCTGTCGCCGCGGCTGGGATCCACCGGCACCCAGCCGTAATTCGGCAGGTAGACCTCGGCCCAGCGGTGAAACACGTCGTCGACGCAGGCATCGTCGCCGCGTACCACCACGCTGCCCTGGTAGCGTGCCGGCAGGCCCGCCGCCCGACACATGGCGATGTAGGCGAAGGTGTACTCCGAGCACGACCCCGAGCCGCGCCGCAGCACCACCTCGGGCACATCCCAGCCGCCGATCATCTCGTATTCGACGCGCTCGATGATGTATTCGTAGATTCTGCGCGCCACCCAGTAGGCGTTGTGCTCGTCTCCCACCGCCTCCCCGACCGCCTTCCGAATGAACGGCGAGCCGATGCGGTAGCGCGTGCCGTCGATGGTGTACCTGGCGCGCAGCTCGGCCGGTATCTCGTCGAGCGTGCCAACCATCTCCGGCAGAATCAGGAAGCTGATCGCCGATATGCGGGCCTGCACCTGGTAGCCGGCCTCGAACCGCTGGCCGGCGGGCAGCCTGTCCACCGTAAACACCGCGCAGCGCTGGCCCCACTGGTCGGTCGCGATGTGCTGCGGCTCGCTGGCGAAGCGTGGCTCGGACAACAGCTCCTGGCCCGGCAGCGTTTCGGGCAGCGCCAGATTGACCACCAGGTCACGCAGTTCGCCGGGACCGTAGTTGTAGACCACCGCCGCGAATTCGATGCGCGCCGTGCGCGGCTCGCTGAGCCGGTACATCTGCTCGCCACGCACCTGCAGCGCGTAGAGCTTGCGCGTCTGGAAATCGACGTTCCACAGCTTGCCGTCATGCCACGCCACGCCGGCGGCGTACGGCCCCGGAGCCGGCAGGATACCCAGCACCATCCCCGTCTTGGGATCGACCACGTACAGCTCGTCACGGTAGCGATCGGAGACCCACAGGTACTTGCCGTCGTGGGCCAGACACCCGGCGGACCTGGTCGGTGCATCGAAGTAGTCCAGGATCGTGCCGTCCTCGGGAATCACGCGGTAGATCTTGTCGGACTTGCCCTCGAGCAGCAGCAGGCCGTCGGACGTCCAGGCCAGCCCGCTGACCTGCTTGCCTGGCCCCTCGAACACCGACTCGATCGCTCCGCTGGCCGGGTCGATGCCGAAGACCGTGCCGGTCTGACCGTCCGAGACGTACAGACGCCCGCCGCCCCATGTCAGCCCCTGCGGCTTGAGCGTCGGCGCGTCGATGGTGGCCAGCAGGCGCCCGTCGTCGGGCGCGACGCGGTGTATGCGACCGCGGCGCCAGTCCACCACGTACAGGCTTTCGCCGTCACTGGCCAGGCCAGCCGGGTACCGGGTCGGACTGTCCAGCTCAGCGACCACCTGCCCCGGCCAGGCGCGCGCCGCACCGGTCATCAGCAGCGAAACGAGCAATCCGGTCAGCAATCCTTGCGCAAGTTCCAGACGTGTCATATCTGCCTCCGCTGTGCACGCCGCCGACGCCCGCCGGGCCGGCGGGCGTGCATCATTTCGACAAGCAGCACCCGGTCCCTTCCGGTGCGGGCACCGCCGCCGGGAGAATCCGGCGACCGTCCGCTCCAGGAATCCCGGGCGCCGGCCGCCTCGGTTGGCTGGCGCGCCGGCCGCGCAGCCCACCGTCCCCCCTTCCAGGGGGGACAACAGGGGGGTCAGAGCCAGCGGATGCGGGCCGCCTGCGGATAGCCGCGCCGTGAGCGCTGCGCGACAATTCGCCATTCGGCCTTCGCCATTCT
>CAZRSM010000240.1:0-20378 GCA_964602755.1 uncultured Planctomycetales bacterium | reverse complement strand
GGCCGGTGCTCTGCGGACCGACGACCGCATCGAGACCTTCCCGACTGCCACGTTCGTAGACAAGACCTTCGGCTTCGAGATGCGTGTGCCGGCCGGCTGGAAGTATGACCGCACCGCCTTCTTCGGCCCCGGCGACTCGCTGGGCCTGCTGCGCGGTGCCGCCCCGGACGGCCGCCGGACGCTGCAGATACTGGTGTTCCGCCAGGTCGATCAGCCGACCTTCTCGGCGTGGGTCGAGTTCTTCGCCAAGAAACTCGGCAGCATCAGCGGCACGCTGGCAGTGCGGGTCAAGGGAGTCGACCTCGACCAGCGCCCGGCGGCCTACGTGGTGGCCGACGCCAAGCTGGGCATCGACCGCACGCGCACGTATTACTATTGCGTCCAGTTCGATCCCGGGATCATCTGGGTCTTCTGCTGGGCCCAGGCCGGCCGGGCCGACCTGACCACCGACGATGCCGGGCGGCTCAAGGAAGTGACCATCCCCGCCTGGCTCGAGCGGCTGTGCAAGTCGCTGCGCATCTTCTACAGCGCTCAGAAGGCTCGCGAACTGGCCGACGCCCTGGCCCGCGGCCGCAAGTTCCTGGCCGCCTTCGGCCTCGAACAGGTCACCAGCCGGCTCGACCCCGACGGCGTAACGCGCTACTACGAGATCGTGATCGACGGTGAGCTGCTGGGCTACATGACGCGCCAGGTGCGCCGCGGGCGCGAGCCGCTCCAGCACCCCGGCGCCGCGGCCGCCGGCAAACCCGGCCTGCTGATCCACGAGCGGTCGTACCTGTTTCCCCCCGACGGCGCCATCGTCGTGGCGCGGACCGACCTGTTTTCGAGCAACGACGGCCTGACCGACCTCTACGAGATCAGCGAAGCCCGCATCCCGCCGGCGCAACAGAACGCCGCCATCCATATCACCCGCGACCAGTGCGTGCGCGAGGGGCAGACGCTCTTTTCGACCTTCACCACCAGTGACGACCGCGGCCTGCCGCCGCCGCGCCGGCCGCTCAAGCTCGACGAGTCGTTCCTGGGACTGGCCTGGGCGCGGGTGCTGCCGGGCCTGCTGGGCGAGCAGGCCAGACCGGCGCTGGGCTTTACCATCTACGACACCGAGACCCGCGCCCTGATCACCCAGACGGTCGAGTTCCTTGGCCGCCGGCCGCTGTCGCAGTCGCCGCAGGCCGCTCCGTGTTTCCGCATCCAGGCCGGCTTCGGCGAACATCCCGCCACGGTCTACACCGACCAGGCCGGCAACCTGCTGCGTTTCGAAGCCGGGGGCATGGTGCTGCGTCTGTCCAGCGCCGCGGCGATCGAGCAGCGCTTCGCTGAACAACGCCGCGAGGTGCAACGCCGGCTCCAGCAACACGGCACGCCGCTGGTGCCATAGACGGCGGCGCCGCGCTGGTCGGGCCGGCTAATCGCCGGTGCGCACGCGCACCGACCACAACACCGGCCGGCGATACGAGCGGAAACGAAAGCCCACCAGGTCGACTTCCTGGCCCGGACGCACGTTCTGCAACGCCAGCCCGACACCCTCCAGCGTGGTGACCCGCAAGCCGTTGACGCTGACGATCAGGTCGCCGGGGACGATACCGGCGCGGTCGACCGGGCCTTGCGGCCGCACCTTCTCGACCCGCAGCACGCCGGGATCGTCGAGCCCCAGGAACCGCGCCGCTACGCGCTCCAGCCGCAACTCGGACAGCTCGGCCCCCAGCAGTCGCCGGGCGATTTCGGCCCCGTCGCGCGGCGGGATGCGCTCGAGCGGCACGCTGATGTTGAGAGTTCTGCCGTCGCGGGCCAGCGTCAGCGGCACGGTCTGTCCCGGCGCGTAGCGCAGCAGGTAGACGTAATAGTCGATCGCGTCGCGCACGGGGTGGTCGCCGATGCGCACCACCTCGTCGCCGACCTCGACGCCGGCCCGCGCCGCGGGGCTGTCGCTGTGGACGGCGATCACTTCGGCCGCGCGGTCGCGCACCTCGAGTCCGAAGCGCACCAGGTGGTGCCGTTCGATATCGAGCATCTGCGGCACGAGCTGCCACAGGCGGGCCACCGGGATCGCGAAGCCGACGTTCTGGGCGTCGCCGCGGATGGCGGTGTTGATGCCGATCAGCTCGGCGTTGACGTTGAGCAGCGGGCCGCCGGAGTTGCCGGGGTTGATGGCGGCGTCGGTCTGGATCAGGCCGGTATACGAGACGCCCTGCTTGAAGTGCAGCTCGCGGCCCACGGCGCTGACGATGCCGGCGGTCACGCTGTGGTCCAGCCCCAACGGGTTGCCGATGGCGATGACGGTTTCGCCGATCAGGATGTCGCCGCTGCGGGCCAGCTTGACGCGCGGCAACGGGTGGCCGACGTCCACCTTGAGGATCGCCAGGTCGTGCCGGGCGTCGAAGGCCACCACCTGGGCCACCACCTGCGTGCGGTCGGCGAAGATCACCCGCACGTCGCTGGCCTGGGCGATCACGTGGTGGTTGGTGACGATATAGCCGGCTTCGTGAACCACCACGCCCGAGCCGACGCTGTGCACCTCGCGCTCCTGCACGTAGGGCCGCGCGAAGCCGAACAGCTCGTCGAACAGCGACCCGTAGCCCAGCATCTGCACCTTCTGGATGCGCGTGGTGCTGATGTTCACGACCGCGTCGCGGCACTGCTCGAAGACCTCGACCACCGGGCTGCGGCGGCGCTGCCGGGCGGCGTCGTCCTGGGCTGCGCACAGCGCGGCCGTGACCAGCGCCAGAGCCAGTATTCGCGTCAGGGTTGCCATGGTTCGCAGATTACCTCGAACGCCCGCCAGCGGCCAATTGTATTCGGCGTCGGCCCCCCGACGGACCCGGCCGAAGCACACGCCAACCGGAACCGCCAGAACGCCAGGAAAACGCCAGGGGCGCCCTTGGCGGTCTTGTTGGTGCCCTTGGCGGTTGCCGGCGGTTCGGTATCAAAGCAGGGCGCGCAGCTCGCGGACCACGCGGTCGACCTGCTCTTCGGTCAGGTGGTTGTGGAACGGCAGGGCGATGGTGCGGGCCGAGAGGGCCTCGGTTACGGGGAAGTCACCGGCCCGATAGCCCAGGTCGCTCTGGTAGAACGGCTGCAGGTGGATGGGCGTGAAGTAGTTGCTGCACCCGATGCCGCGCTCGCGCAGGGCGGCGAGGATGCGGTCACGGTCGGCCTGCTCGTAGTCGTCGGCCAGGCGCAGCACCATCACGAACCAGGCGATATCCACCTCGTCGGGCACCTTCATCATGCGCACGCGCGGCTCGTCGGCCAGACGCTGGCGGTACCACCCGGCCACCCGGGCGCGTTTGGCGAGGATCTCGTCGAGCCGGCTCATCTGCACGATGCCGATCGCGCAGTTGATGTCGGAGATGCGATAGTTGAAGCCCAGCCGGGCGTGCTGCAGCCAGCCGGCCTCGGGGTCGCGGCCCTGATTGCGCAGCGAGCGGGCCAGGCTGGCCAGGCGGTCGTCGTCGGTGACGATCATGCCGCCCTCGCCGGTGGTCATCTGCTTGTTCGGATAGAAGCCGAAGACGCCCAGTTCGCCCAGGGTGCCGGCTGGTCGGCCGCGATAGCGCGAGCCCAGGGCTTCGCACGAATCCTCCACCAGCCGCAACTCGTGGCGCCGGGCGATGTCCAGGATGGCGTCCCAGTCGGGCAGCGAGCCGAAGACGTCGACCGGCAGGATGGCGCGCGTGCGCGGGGTGATCGCATCGGCGATGCGGTTGGCGTCGATCTGCCAGGTGTCGGGATCGATGTCGACGAAGACCGGCCGGGCCCCGTCGAACATGATGCTGTTGCTCGAGGCGATGAACGAAAACGGGGTGGTGATGACCTCGTCGCCCGGGCCGATGCCCAGCGCCCGCCAGCACAGGTGCAGCGCCGAGGTGCCGCTGTTGACGGCCACCGCGTGACGCACGCCCAGGCGCGTCACGAAGGCCTGCTCGAACTCGCCGAGCTTGGGGCCCAGGCTGAGCTGGGGAGTTCGCAGGACGGCTGCGACTGCTTCGATTTCCGCCTCGGTGATATCCGGGCCGGAGAGACTTATCGTTTCGCTCACTGCCCGCTACCCGAGAATGGAACCGTGTTGCTCAGCGACGAGGCGGCTCGCGGCGGGGCGGGAGTGACCTCGCCGACCGCGGGCTGCTGACTGCCTGCGCCGCCGCCCGATTCGGCGGCCGACAGGCGTTCTTTCATCAGTCTGCCCAGCTTGAACTTGACGGTCCGCTTTTCGGGAACATGGACCTTTTCCATCGTCTTGGGGTTCTGCGCGGTCCGCGCCGCCCGGCAGCGTACCTCGAAGACGCCGAAGTCACGAAACTCGAGCCGATTCCCCTGGCCCAGCTCGTTGATGATCTCATCAAGGAACTGCTGGATGATCTGCTTGACCAGGATGCGCTTGGCACCACTGTGCTCGGCGATCCGGTCCACCAGGTCTTTCTTGGTTATTGTCTTCATCACATTCCCCGGGGGCAGTTGCTGTACGGATGCTATGAAAACTTGAACGCTCGGGCGAAATGCCGGGCATCGGGCCGGCAGGCTCTCGCGAATCGGTCAACGCCGGCAGGCTTCATGTTATCTGATCGCGCCACGTCGATCAAGCGGAATCCCTTTAACGTAAATGAGTTAGGTCGCCAGCGGCCGCGAGCGGCTGCCGGCTTGCGGGAGTTCCGGCCGTCCCGGGCGTCCCCTCCGCCATTGTGGGCCTCGTTGTCCAGAATTGTCGCCCCCTCTGGCTTGGCCCGCAACCGTATCTGCCTCCGGCTGCTGCAGCCCGTGCCTCTCTCACGAGCCTTTGGAACCCTTGGCGACCGCCTTGCGGCCGGCGGTGCGCTTGCCGGCCGCCTTGCGGGTGGTCTTGCCGGCGGCGGTCTTCCTGGTGCGCGTGGTCTTGGACTGCCCCCGGGACGCGGCGCTGCGCCTGGTGGTGCCGGCGGCCTGCTTGCGGCTGGTGGCGGCTTTGGCTGCTTTCTTGCGGGTCGCCGGCGAGCGCTTGACGCGTTTGACGGCCGGGACGGCCGCCAGCAGCACGTCCTCGATATGGTCGACGAAGACCAGCTCGAGTGCGTCGCGGACTTCCTGCGGAACGTCGGGCAGGTCACGCTGGTTGCGCTTGGGCAGGATGACCTTCTTCAGCCCGGCGCGATGGGCGGCCAGCAGCTTTTCCTTGACGCCGCCGATGGGCAGCACGCGGCCGCGCAGCGTGATTTCGCCGGTCATGCCGGTTTGCGGGTCGGCGACGGTGTCGGTCAGCAGGGTGAACAGCGCGGTCAGCATGGCCACGCCGGCCGACGGCCCGTCTTTGGGCACGGCGCCGGCGGGCACGTGCACGTGAATATCGGACTTTGCCAGCGTGTCGGTGTCGATGCCCCATTCGCGCGCCCGGCTGCGCAGGACGGTAAGGGCGGCCTGCGCCGACTCCTGCATCACGTTGCCGACGTGGCCGGTGATGGTGAAGTTGCCGCGGCCGGGCATGATGGCGGCCTCGACGAAGATGATCTCGCCGCCCACGGGTGTGTATGCCAGGCCGGTCACGACGCCGGGCAGGCCCTCCTGCATGGCCACCTCGCGATCGAAGCGCGGCGGGCCGAGGAACTCCGCAAGCTGGTCGGCCTTGACGACGGTGGCGATGCGCTCCCCGCGGGCCACGCGGGCGGCCAGAGCACGGCAGACGGTGCCGATCGAGCGTTCGAGGTTGCGGACGCCGGCTTCGCGCGTATAGGCCTCGACGATCTGGCGCAGGGCGGCGGTTTCGAACTCGAGGCCGACGGCCTGCAGGCCGTTGCGTTCGACCTGGCGCGGGACGAGGTAGCGCCGGGCGATTTCGACTTTTTCGCCGAGGGTGTAGCCGGGCAGCTCGATCTCTTCCATTCTGTCGCGCAGGGCCGGCTCGACGGGGTCCATGTAGTTGGCGGTGCCGATGAAGAAGACCTTGGAGAGATCGAAGGGCACACCCAGGTAGTGATCGGTGAAGCTGTGGTTCTGTTCGGGGTCGAGCACTTCGAGCAGGGCCGAGGCCGGATCGCCGCGGAAGTCGGCCCCGATCTTGTCCAGCTCGTCGAGCATGATCAGGGGGTTGCGCGCCCCGGCTTTGCGGATCTCCTGCACGATGCGGCCGGGAATGGCGCCGATGTAGGTGCGCCGGTGGCCGCGGATGTCGGCCTCGTCGCGGATGCCGCCGAGGGCGATGCGGATGAACTTGCGGCCCATGGCGCGGGCGATGGACTGGCCCAGCGAGGTCTTGCCGACGCCCGGCGGTCCGACGAAGCACAGGATGGGGGCCTTGCCGTCGGGCTTGAGCTTGTGGACCGCCAGGCATTCGAGGATGCGCTTCTTGACCTTCTCCAGTCCGTGGTGGTCGGCATCGAGGATGCGCTCGGCCTCGGCCAGGTCGAGCTTTTCCTCGGTTTCTCTCTGCCAGGGCATTTCGATGAGCCAGTCGAGATAATCGCGGATCACCGAGTGTTCGGGCGAAGCGGCCGGGATGCGCCCCAGGCGTTCCAGCTCGCGCCGGGCTTCCTTGAGCACGTCGTCGGGCATGCCGGCCTTTTCGACGCGCTCTTTGAGCTCGTTGATCTCGATCTGGAGCGGATCTTCTTCGCCCAGCTCCTTGCGGATGGCCTTGAGCTGCTCTTCGAGGTAGTAGCGCCGCTGGCTCTTGTCGATCTCTTCACGCACGTCGGCCTGGAGCTTCCTGGCCAGCTCGAGCACTTCGAGCTGGTTGAGCAGCGTGGCGTTGACCTTGCGCAGCCGCTCGGCGACGTCGAAAGTCTCCAGCAGTTCCTGCTTCTGGACCACGCCCAGCGAGAGGTTGGCGGCCAGGAAGTCGGCCAGCGAGCTGGGGTTGTCGATCGAATCGAGGATCTGGAGGGCCTCGTCGGGCACGTTGGGGCTCAGCTCGATCACGCGCCGGGCCGCCTGGCGGCAGTTGTGCACCAGGGCTTCCATCTCGCGCGAGTGCTCGAACTGGTCGGGCTGGGGGTGGATGACCGCTTTCCAGTACGGCTCGGTGGCCACGAAGCGTTCCAGCCCGGCCCGCACCACGCCGTGGACCAGCAGGCTGTTGCTGCCGTCGGGCATGCGCAGCAGCTTGAGCACCTGGGCGACGGTGCCGACGCGGTAGACGTCGTCGATGCCGGGGTCTTCGACCTCTTCGCGGCGTTGGGTGAAGATGCCCACCAGCTTGTTGCCGGCCAGCACCTCGTCGAGCAGCCGCTTGGACTTCTCGCGGCCCACGCTCAGCGGCACCACCGTGCCGGGGAAGATGACCACGCCGCGTACCGGCAACACCGGCAGCTCGCGCGGAATCTCCGGGTGCTGGTCGGCCGGAGGTTGCTGCTGGGCACCGGCGGGCTGGTCGGGAGCCGGCGGCGACTGCTGGTCGCCCGGTGCGCCGGCGTCGGCGTCCGGGTTCATTCGGGCGTCGTCCGGAATGCTGTTATCCATAGGAAACCTTTACTGTAGGTCGCTTCCATCCTGTCGACGTCGATCGGTTCGGGCAGTTCGATTTCGCGCCGGAAGGCCCCTTCGTCGATCTCCATGGCGTGCACGCTCAGCGGTCCTTCGACGCCCAGGGGTCGGGGCTGGTCGCGGTGTCCGCTGATGCAGATGCGTCGGCGTTCGACACAGGCCACGTCGATGGTCTGCTCGTCGACGCCGGCCAGCTCGACGCAGATGTGGTAGGCTGCGCGGGTTTCGTAGACGTTGGTGGCGGGCTGCCACGAGCCGGTGTTGCGGAACTGGAAGAAGTCGCGCCGCTGCATCTCGTCCATGATGTCGCGGATCTTCCGCGTCCACTCGTCGAACGCCTCGCCTTCGCCGAATCTTCTTAGCGCCATGCGTGCACCGTTGGGAGCTTGCCGTCCTGCCCGCCTGCCGTGTCCCCGCGCCGATCGACCATGACCCAGAGGTCGCATGCGTGCGGGCTGGTGATTGTAACCGCTGGCCGCGTGCTGCGCGAACCGCCGACTCACCGACGCGGGGGGGAAGCTTCCCCCCTTTTCGACGATGGCCGCGGCGCGCTGTTGGCTGCATAATCTTGTCGATATATGGTTATGTGCGGCAGCCACCCGGCCGACCGCTTTGTTGAACACGGGGGCGCGGCGTCGGTCGGCGTGGCGTTGTTGGCAGATCTGTCCGACCGTTCGAAGGAGAGTCCAGATGGCTTCCCGCTGCTCGCTCAAGGCTTTACTGCTGGTCGCCGGTTTCGCTGGCTTGCTCGCGCTCGGCGGCTGTCCGCTGCTGGATGGCGGCGGTGGCACTCCAGAACCCAACTGCCCCGAGTGTCCCGAGCCCAACTGCCCCGAGCCGAACCTTCCGCCGGAATCGACGCTGGTCGACGTGCACCTGTTCAAGTACGACACGGCCACCAAGGAGTACGTGCTGGGCAACAGCCGCGTCAGCGAGACCGAGGTGCAGCGTGACCTGGTCGGCGCGCTGTGTGGCAAGTGCCACCAGGACAAGGCCGCCGAGTTCAAGGAGACTGTGCACTACAAGTGGGCCTCGCGCAACCCCAACGTGCTCTTCCCCGGCGGCGGGGCACACGGCATGATCGACCGGGCCTGCGGCCTGCCGGCTTCGACCGGCCTGATCAACTTCCTGTCCGACGTCAACATGGACGAGTGTGCCAAGTGCCACCCCGGGCGCTACATGCCCATGATGGAAGGCATGTTCGCCACCATGTTCGAGGACATGGGCATCCCGAATCCGCAGGAGCAGGCCACGCGTATCATCGATGCCGGCCTCGACTGCCTGATCTGCCACTCGGAGAGCTACCGCGCCTACCCGGCCGAAGGTGAGTTCGCGCTGGCCGACTATGCCCAGGACGATGCCATCTCGCCCACGCCCGAGGGCTTCGCCCGTATCGCCCGTGACGACACCGACTTCGACCACGACGGCACGCCCGACCCGGTGATCGACTCGGACGGCGACGGCACGCCGGACATGGCGCTGCTGTACGACGCCGACGGCGACGGCACCCCGGAGACGCCCTGGCCCACGGTGGCCCAGGACCGCAGCTTCGAGGCCGTCTCCTCGCTGGGCGAGACCAGTGACGAAACCTGCCTGCGCTGCCACGAGCACGCCCGCACCGGCTACAAGCGCGGCACCCTGTTCCGCCCCGGGCACGACATCCACTCCGACTCGGCGGCGGTGGGCGCCATCGGCGGCGGCGAGAACCGCCACTGCGTTGCCTGCCACGATGTCGAGCACCACAAGTTCCAGCGCGGCTTCTACGTGGGCGGCGACCTGATGGCCACCGATTACGAGGTCGATTCGCCCGAGAACGATCTGACCTGCACCAAGTGTCACGAGCCTTCGGCGCTGCCGGGCCTGTATCACACCGAGATCCACCTGGCGATGATGTCCTGCGAGACCTGCCACATCCCGTACTCGTCGGGCATCACCTATTCGCTCTACGGCCACGGCGGGCAGCTCAACTTCTCGCGCACCGCCGACGGCCTGGACACCAAGCTGATCGTGGCCGACCACCTGCTCGACGGCCGCACCGACGAGGACGTGAATGCCGACTGGGAGGCCTACAAGGTGCGCCCGGTCTACGTGTGGTTCAACGGCAACGTTTCGTTCCTGGCGCAGTCGCTGGCGGTCAAGGGAACTCCCGGGGCCAAGATCACGCCCTTCAAGCCCATGGGCAACGGCATGGTCTTCGACGCGCGTTTCTTCGACGGCACCATGGCCACCAACGACGCCATGGGCGGCGCGTATCAGTACAACGCCCACACGATGTACCGCTTCATGGCCGGTGGGGCCAACGCCGACGTGTTCGCGGCGCTCGACTTCCTGGATCTCACGCCCGACGAGGTGCGCCAGATCACGCTGGATGACTTCAATTCGACCGACCAGAACCGTCAGGCCATGGCCCTGATGCAGATCTATCCGAACCTGGTCTACTTCGACAAGGCCACGTTCGACATCGTGCGTTACGCCACCGGCAGCAACTCCCCCTGGGACGCCGACAACGACGGCTACGTCGACGTGGGCAGCAACTTCTATTACGACATGCTGGCGGCTGCCAACATGGGCCTGCGCAAGTTCCAGGGCTTCAACGTGGCCATGGGGCTGGATGCCGGCTACCAGTGGTATCCCGAGTACGAGAACGCCGACGACCTGATCAGCATGAAGGTGCCCGACGGCACGCTGATCAAGATGTTCCTGGCGATGCAGGGCATGAGCCTGCCGCCCGAGCAGCAGCCCGACTACTTCGCCGCCATCGCCAACTACCCGGCCTTCTCGAACGGCATCACGCTGGGCGGGCACGGCGTGCGGCCCAAGGAGGAAGCCCTGGGGGCGGCCTACTCGTGCCAGGATTGTCACGCCTCCGGCGGGGTGTTCGATACGCCCATCCCGGTCACCAACACCGAGACACGCGACATCCCCGGCATGGGCACCTTCGAGTTCCCGCTCTACCGCTGGAAGTACTACAACTTCCGCGCCCTTACCGACCTGGGCCTGACCACGCAGTGTGAGGACATCGTGGCCGGCACGGCCGACGTCGACATCGCCGGCGACACCACCTACGTCCGCGAGAGCAGCCGCACCTTCGTGGTCAACTACCTCGACCCGGCCGGCGAAGGCTCGTACCGTCCGGCTGACGATGCGGCTTCGCTCGAAGGCACCGGCCTGGGCGCCGACGACATTTCCTACAATGGCGGCGACTGGATGCCGGTGCTCGAACCCGACGTGCGGCTGGTGCCCAACATCGAGGTCCTGGGCCTCGACAAGGACACCATGTACTTCCTCGACTAGGCCTCTCGTCCGCCCGGCCGCGAGGGTGGCCTGCCCCCGGCCGGCGGCTGGTCGAGTCGCAATCTGTGTAGACACAAATCGCCGGGCCGCGGGACGTGCCATCCCGCGGCCCGCGGTTCGCTTGTGCCGCCGAGGGCGCCAGGAGAACCGCCAAGGGCGCCAAGAAAAACGCCAAGGACGCCAAGAACAACGCCAAGGGCGCCAAGAAAAACGCCAAGGGCGCCAAGAAAAACGCCAAGGGCGCCAAGAAAAACGCCAAGGACGCCAAGGAAAACGCCAAGAGATCGTGCGAGGCGCGGCCGACCGTCCCCCCTTCCAGGGGGGACTTACAGGGGGGTCGAAGCCGGCGAATGCGCGCCGCCGGCGGATAGCCGCGCCGTTGACGCAGCGCGACAATTCGCCATTCGGCATTCAGCGCCACTCGCCCCCGCCTTCGGCATAATTCAGTGTTCGCCGCCCCAACCCTGCCCCGGGCCTCTCCCTGGAAGGGAGGGGAGTTTCGCAGCACGCGCATCGCGACGTGCTTGCCCGGCACGCGCGCCGGGCGGTTGCGCGAGCCGGGCCACGTCAGTCGGTGAAGGCGAAACGGATGATGGCCAGGATGGCCTTCACGCCGTCTTTCCACGTGATTTTCTTGCCCTCTTCATACGAGCGGCCGGAATAACTGATGCCCACTTCGTAGATGCGCCACTTGCCGCGGGCGATCTTGGCGGTGACCTCGGGCTCGACGCCGAAGCGGTTGCTCTTGATGGTGATGCCCTTGATGACCTCGGCGCGGAAAACCTTGTAGCAGGTTTCCATGTCGGTGAGGTTGAGGTCGGTGAACATGTTGCTCAGCAGGGTGAGGAACTTGTTGCCGACGCTGTGCCAGAAGTAGAGCACGCGGTGTTCGTCGCCGCCGATGAAGCGCGAGCCGTAGACCACGTCGGCGCGGCCGTCGAGGATGGGCTTGAGGAGCTTGGGGTAGTCGTTGGGGCTGTATTCGAGGTCGGCGTCCTGGACGATGATGATGTCGCCGGCGGCCTCGCGGAAGCCGGTGCGCAACGCGGCCCCCTTGCCCTGGTTGGTCGAATGCTGGAAGACGCGGATGCGGGCCTGGGGGAATTCCTTCTCCAGTGTCGGATAAAGCTCGCGCGTGCCGTCGGTCGAGAAGTCGTCGACGATGATCAGCTCACGCTCGATGTCCACCGGCGCGGCCAACACGCGGCGGACGATCTCCAGCAGCGTTTCACGCTCGTTGTAAACCGGGATGACGACGGAAAGCAGCATGGTTGGTGGTTTTCCTCAGCAGGTCAGCAGCGAAGCCAACCGGGGGTCGATGACGTCGACCGTCGCCGCAGCGACGGCCTGGCTGAGCTGTTCACGCAGCGTCTGGATCGGCAAACGCCACAGCCGCCGCGCCAACGGGGAAGCGTGCGCCGGCGGGCCGGTATGGTCGGCCAGGGCGTCGAGCAGGCGACGCTCGCAGCGGCGGCGGTCGAACGGCGGCTGGCGGAACTCGTGCCAGGTTTCCAGTACGACCGCCAGCAGGCGCTGTTCGGGTCGGCGGGCCCAGTTCAGCCCGGCGAAGACCAGCAAGGCGGCCGATTCGAGGCGCGGGTCGAGATGATGAGCGGTCATCAGGTGCCGCACGCCGCAGGCGACCTGTTGGCGGTCGAAACAGGCGCAACCCAGCAGATAGTGGGCCTCGGGGCAGCGTGGTTGCTGGCGCAGCAGATCGCGCAGGCGTTGGCACAGCGTAACGGCGCGTTCGCGGCTGCGCCAGGCGGCCAGCTTGTCCAGGATGCTCTTGCTCATGCAGTTTTGCAGACCGCGCCCGGCCAAAGGTTCGATAATAAGGTCAACGCTAATTCGCCGAGTGCCGGCCGTCAACCGCCTGGTGGTCCCGGCCGCGGCGGTCCGCGGCGCCGCCGGCGCATATATCTCGCCGAGCGCTTGTTTTACGTGCGCCAGGCTCTAAACTAGTTGGAAACGAACCAGCGGCCCTTCGCTTTGTGAAACCCGTTTCTCGCAACAGTCGCATGCCGCAACATCTTTTCGATCAGGTATAAATGAGTCACATCACCGAATCTGAAGCCGACCTGCAAACCGCCGCGGGGGGCTTTGCCGACTTGGGACTTTCGCCCGAACTGCTGGCCGCTCTGGAGAAAGTCGGTTTTGTCGAGCCGACCGACATCCAGCGTGAGCTGATTCCGCCGGCACTGGCCGGCCGCGACTGCCTCGGACAGGCCCGCACGGGCACGGGCAAGACCGCCGCCTTCGCGCTGCCGATACTGCAACGCATCGAGCCGGGCCGCGAAGCGGTGCAGGCGCTGGTGCTGGTACCGACGCGCGAGCTGGCCCTGCAGGTCGACGAACACGTGCGCGCGCTGGCGACCAACAGCCGGGTCAAGACCCTGCTGGTCTACGGCGGGACGCGCATCCGCCACAACCTGCAACGTTTGCGCGGCCGGCGTGATATCGTCATCGGCACTCCCGGGCGCATTCTTGACCTGCTGCGACGCGGCGCACTCGACCTGCGACACGTCAAACTCGCCGTGCTCGACGAAGTCGACCGCATGCTCGACATCGGCTTCCGCGACGACATCCGCAAGATCCTGCGGCAGATCAAGCACGCGCACCAGACCATCTTCGTCTCGGCCACCATCGACGAGCCGATTCGGCGGCTGGCGCGGTCGTTCATGACCGATCCGATCGAGATCAACGTCTCGGAAGACAAGCTGACCGTCGACG
Source organism: uncultured Planctomycetales bacterium (assembly GCA_964602755.1). Lineage (GTDB taxonomy): Bacteria > Planctomycetota > Phycisphaerae > UBA1845 > Fen-1342 > JALSRY01. The sequence goes on along the minus strand of CAZRSM010000240.1, from coordinate 6,902 downwards.
AGATCGAGCAGGAGTACGTTTCAGTCGATCCGCGCGACAAGTACGCCACGCTGCTGGCGTTTCTGCGACACGAACAGCCCCGGCTGGCGATCGTGTTCACCAACACGCGCCACGCGGCGCGGCGCGTGGCGGCCCGGCTGCTGCGCGACGGTCTCGAGTGCCGCGAGATTCACGGCGATCTGCCCCAGCAGAAACGCGAGCGCGTGCTCAAGAGCTTCCGCGACGCCCGCATTCAGGTGCTGGTGGCCACCGATCTGGCGTCGCGCGGCATCGACGTGCTCGAAGTCTCGCACATCGTCAACTACGACATCCCGCAAGACCCGTCGATCTACGTACACCGCATCGGCCGCACCGCCCGCATGGGCCGCGCCGGCTATGCCCTGACCCTGGCTACGCCCGAAGACGGCAAGGCGCTGACCGAGATCGAGAAGCTGATCAACAGCGAGCTCAAGCAGCTCGACGCGCCCTGGGTCGTGCGGCGCCACAAGTTGCAGGCCATCGTCGAGCCGCCGGCCGAGCAGGAGGACGGGCCGATCCTGCCCAAACGGCTGCTCGAAGCGGTCAGCCGCGACGACGAGCTGGAATCGGCCGGCGTCAAACCGCTGCCCAAGACGCTGGGCGGGCGGTTCCGCTCGGGGCGTCGCCGGCGCTAGCGGCGCGAAACGGGGAGTCAGACACCTGCATCTTTCCAGGGAAGTCAATGCGCGCTGCGCGGTAATGGCGTTCGGCGGCGCATGTATGGCATACCAAGCATGTGCTTGACATCTCAATCTCCGTCTGCTCTAATCCGCCGGCGATGTGGTCAGCGGGGGTGCATGAACCGGCGCGTCATGGAGTGCACGAGATGAGAACAGCTTGGCGAGTGTTGGCGGCAAGTGCCGTAGTGGTAATGGCTTGCGGATGCGCGGCCCCCAAAGCGGGCATCCTGGTGATGGCGCACGGCGGCGACGAGGAGTGGAACGCGGCTGTCGAACGGACCGTGGCACCGCTGCGCGAAAAGTACCCGGTCGAGATCGCGTTCGGCATGGCGCGCAGCTCCACCATGCAGGCCGCGGTCGAGCGGCTCGAACGACAGGGCGTCAGGCGGGTGGCGGTGGTTCGCCTGTTCATTTCCGGCGACAGCTTCCTGGAGCGCACCGAATACATTCTGGGGTTGCGGAACTCGCCGGGCGGCGCCGCGACGCGCATGGCGGCCAGCGGCCACCACGGGAGCGGGGCGCGGCACGTGGCCCACGTGGCCGAGAGCCACCACTCGGCGGGCATGGGGCACGCGATGGAGCCGCCCGCGCCGATCCAATCGCGCTGTTCGTTCGTGTTGAGCCGCCAGGGCGTGGGGCAGTCGCCGCTGGTCGATGAGATTCTGGTCGAAAGGGTGCGGGCCTTGAGCCGCGATCCGGCGCGCGAGAGCGTGCTGATTCTGGCTCACGGGCCGGGTGACGACGCCGAGAACGAACGCTGGCTGGCGGCGATGCGGCTGCGGGCCCAGCGAATCTGCGAGATCGGGCCGTTTCGGCACATCGAGGTGGAGACGCTGCGCGAGGATTGGCCAGTCCGCCGGGAGCTGGCCGTGCAGCGCATCCGCGAGTACGTAGAGCGGGCCGGGCGCGACGGCGGCCGGGTGATCGTGGTGCCGTTTCGGATCGCGGGGTTCGGGCCATACGCCGAGGTGCTCGAAGGTCTGGACTATGTGGCCGACGGGAAGGGGTTGTGTCCGCATCCGAACATTACGCGCTGGATCGAGCAGACGGCCAGGCAGTGCCTGGAGCAGCGCTGAGGCGCCGCCGGGGGCGCTCCTCAGTCGAGTGCCCGATGTTTGCGCAGCAGGTGCATCAGGCGGCGGAAGCGGGCGCGGAAGGGGGCCTCGATCTCCATCGGCTCTTCGCGGATGGGATGCTTGAAGCGGATCTTCCAGGCGTGCAGGGCCTGGTGGGTGAGGAACGGCTCCCGTTCGCCGCTGCCGGCTATCAGGGCTTCGCTGATGGGCTGGCCGCCGTACATGTTGTCGCCGGCTATGGGGTGACCGATGTAGGACATGTGGACGCGCAACTGGTGGGTGCGGCCGGTCTTGGGCATGAGTTTGACGAGCGTGAACCCGCGGAAGCGTTCGGCCACCTCGTAGTGGGTGATGGCGCTCTTGGCGATGTTGATGCGGTTTTCGCGGATCATGACGGCGAACTTCTCGCGTACGACCGGGTGGACGCCGATGGGGGCGTCGATGGTGTCGCCGTCGAGGTTCAGCTCGCCGTGAACTACGGCGAGGTAGGTTTTCTGGACGGTGCGGCGTTCGAACTGGAGGGCCAGGCGCCAGTGGGCCTCGTCGCTCTTGGCGACCAGCATGACGCCGGTGGTGTTCTTGTCGAGGCGGTGGACGATGCCGGGCCGGAAGGGATCCTGGCCGTGGCTGAGCGAGTTGGCGTAGAAGGCCAGGGCATTGACGATGGTGCCGCTCTGCTCGGCGCGGGCCGGGTGGCAGATGATGCCCTCGTCCTTGTTGATGGCGATGATGTGCTCATCCTCGTACAGGATGTCGAGCGGGATGTCCTCGGGCACGACCTCGGGCGGCTCGGGGTCGGGCATGATGATCTCGATGATGTCGCCGCCGGCCATCTCGTAGCTCGGCTTGGTGGGCTGGCCGTTGACGGTCACGGCACCCTGGCGGATGAGGCGCTGGATCGTGGTGCGCGACAGGTGGGGAAAGCGGCCGTGGAGGTACTTGTCGAGTCGGCGGCCCGGCAGTCGCCGGCGCACGCGCAGCCGCACGCGCTTGGCACGCTCTTCGTCGATGGGTAGCGGCCGGTTGAGGATTTCGTCTTCGTATTCTGCCACGGTCGTGCGGGCTACTCCGACGGCTTGACGTTGGTGGTCGACGGCCGGGTGGCCGGTGCCGGCGCCGCCTGGATAGCTGTCTGGCCGCCGGGCCGGGTGGCCGGGGCCTCAAGCTCGGGCGGCGGCTTGGGCCCGGGCTCGAACTTCACCGGCTGGGCGTAGTCGTCGAGGTTTTCCAGCCGGATTTCGGCCAGCTCGGGGAACGAAGTACCGGCGTAGGCCGCGTCCTGCGACAGCTTTTCAAGGTGCTCGCGGGCCTTGTCGAACTCGCGCAGCGATTCGTAGACGATACCGAGGCGGTATTCGGCGCCGGCCCGCACCTGGTGGGGCACGTCGGGCAGCTTGAGCACGGCCTCGAGTTCGCGCGCGGCCTGCCGCAGCAGCTCGTCGTTGCCCGCCTGTTTGCCGCGCACCTCCAGCCCCTCGGCGAGCTTGACGCGCGCCAGGGCTTCGACCGGGGTGCCGGCGTAGTCGGCGATCAGGGTGCGCAGGTTGGCCAGCGGGGCGTCGCCCAGTTCGGGGTCGCTGACGTTGATGCGCTGCAAGGCCTGCGTGGCGGCGACGAGTCGCTGGACCTGGCGGTAGCGGGTGTAGCGATAGGCGGCGATGGCCAGGATGACGACCACGATAACGCCGAGGTAGGTCAGGAACTCGCGCTTGCCCAGATTGCGCAGGTTGGCGAGAAACTCGGCCAGTTCGTTCTGCTTCAACTGATGTCGGGTGTCGGCGTCCATCCTCGTTCCTTAACGCATTGCCGGCGGCCTGATTCGGTTTCTAATGGGGTCGCCGGGCAGGGGCGGGGGTTTCGTTGATCGGGTTGCCACGGGGTTTGGGTTCCAGCTCCACCACTACCAGGCTGCTGCGATAGCCCTTGGGGCGTACGCGCACGGTGCAGACCTCGGTATCGCTCTCGAAGCGCATGTTGAACTCGCCGTGGTCGAGGCTCCAGCGCCGCAGGGCGAAGCCGGCCTGGGGCATGTATTCTTCGTAAAAGCGCTTGACGTCCTTGGGAACCAGGCCGCCGCTGTACTGGCACTTGGCCAGGCGCATTCGGCCGGCGCTGATGGCCAGGCTCTGCTGCTCGTCGAGCACGAATCCGGCGGGCTTGGGGATGTCCTGCAAGACGGGGTCGCGCACAGCGCGGGCTACGGGCCGGTCGCTGACGTTGCCGCCGGTGGAGGTCGAGTCGCAGCCGGGGAGGGTCAGCGCTGTTGCCAGGGCGGCCAGAGGCAGCCAGCTTCGCGTCAGAAGTGTGCAAGTGTTATTGCTGCGCATAAATCACCTCGCCGCCGACCACGAGTGGCGGTCCGTCTCGCCGGCCGCCGCGAACCAGGGGCCCGGCGGTCGACCGGAAAAGCGATTGTACGCTTTCGGCGGCTTGGGTCAAATCGCGCGGGTGAATGCACTTAGAGGAAGGGGAATCCAGGCTGCCGAGCGGCGGTGCGCACGCGTGGCGTCAGCGGAGAGATGCGCGTTCGGCGGCGGCCACTGCGGGCCCCGACGCCAGGGGTGGCGGACGGTCCGCGCGGAAATCGGCTCGCGCTGCGGCGGCCCGGCAGGCGGGGTGGATTTGTGTGTCGGGCAGCCGGAAGCACGGCGGGTTTGCGGCGTTTCGCGGTGCGGGCGGTGGCCCTATCATGTTGGCCCGTGAAGCGGACCCGACCACCTGCAAACAAGGGTGTGGCAGAGATGGCCTCGCAAGAAGAGAAACAGTCGCTCAACTTTATCGAGCAGATCATCACCGACGATCTGGCCAAGGGCAAATGGGGCGGCCGCGTGCACACGCGTTTTCCGCCCGAACCCAACGGCTATCTGCACATCGGTCATGCCAAGAGCATCCTGCTCAATTTCGGTCTGGCCGAGAAGTTCGGCGGCAAGTGCAACCTGCGTTTCGACGACACCAACCCGGTCAAAGAGGAGCAGGAGTACGTCGAGTCGATCAAGCGCGACGTGCGCTGGCTGGGTTGCGACTGGGAGGACCGGCTGTATTTCGCCTCGGACTACTTCGAGCAGATGTACCAGTGGGCCATCCAGCTCATCGAGGCCGGCAAGGCCTACGTCTGCGACTTGTCGCCCGAACAGATCCGTGAGTATCGCGGCACGCTGACCGAGCCGGGCCGCAACAGCCCCTACCGCGACCGCAGCGTCGAGGAAAACCTCGACCTGTTCAAACGCATGCGGGCCGGCGAGTTCCCCGACGGGTCGCGCACGCTGCGGGCCAGGATCGACATGGCCCATCCCAACCTCAACATGCGTGACCCGGTCATGTACCGCATCCTGCACGCCCGGCACCACCGCACCGGAGACAAGTGGTGCATCTATCCCATGTACGACTGGGCCCACGGGCTGGAGGACTCGATCGAGGGCATCACCCACTCGATCTGCACGCTGGAGTTCGAGAACCACCGGCCGCTGTACGACTGGTTCCTCGACCAGCTCGGCATCCACCACCCGCAGCAGATCGAGTTCGCCCGGCTCAACCTGACCTACACCGTCATGAGCAAACGCAAGCTGCTCGAGCTGGTGCGCGAGGGGCACGTATGCGGCTGGGACGACCCGCGCATGCCGACCATCTCGGGCCTGCGCCGCCGGGGCGTGACGCCGCAGGCCATCCGCGACTTCTGCAGGCGCGTCGGCGTGGCCAAGTTCGACAGCGTGATCGACATCGCCCTGCTCGAACACTGCATCCGGGCCGACCTCAACAAGACCGCCCCGCGCGTGATGGGCGTGCTCAGGCCCCTCAAGGTGGTGATCGAGAACTATCCGGAAGACCAGGAAGAAGAGCTCGACGCCATCAACAACCCCGAAGACCCTTCGGCCGGCACGCGCAAGGTGCCGTTCTGCCGCGAGCTGTACATCGAGCGCGACGACTTCCGCGAGGATCCGCCGCGCAAGTTCTACCGCCTCTCCCCCGGGCGCGAGGTGCGCCTGCGCTACGCGTACTTCGTCACGTGCACCGACGTGATCAGGAACGAGGCCGGCGAGGTGGTCGAACTGCGCTGCACCTACGACCCGGCCACCCGCGGCGGCGACGCGCCCGACGGCCGCAAGGTCAAGGGCACCATCCACTGGGTCTCGGCGCGGCACGCTCTGCGGGCCGAGGTGCGGCTCTACGACCATCTGTTCACCAGGCCCGACCCGGACGACGTGCCCGAGGGGCAGGACTATCGCGCGAACCTCAACCCCGAGTCGCTGGTGGTGCTGCCCGACTGTCCCGTAGAGCCGAGCCTGGGGGCCGCACAGCCGGGACAGCGTTTCCAGTTCGAGCGGCTGGGGTACTTCTGCGTCGATCCCGACTCGACCGGCGGGCGGCTGGTTTTCAACCGCACGGTCACGCTGCGCGACACGTGGAGCAAGCTGGAGAAGAAACTGCAGCAGGGGGCCGGCCGATAGCGCCGGGCGGCGCTGGTGGGCCCTGGCAGGCGTTGCGCGGCACTTTTACCGGTCGGGGGCTTGCAGAGTAACTTTGAGACGCGCAACATAATGCGCGGCAAGGCGAACGATTTGGCGCCCGGCGGGTAGCCGGTGAACCCTGACGGTTCAGAAAGCCCTCGTGTCGGGGAAGACGCTTTCGCGCTCGTTTGTGGCTCGTGAGAAAGGACAGGACCATGGGTATCTTTGGGTGGATTTTCAGCAACTGGCTCGTGCTCACGATCGGCTTCATCGCCGGCCTGAACTGGCCCTGGCACTTCTAAGTGCCCGATGAAGTCGGCGACCGCGACGACGGTCGCCGAGCACTGCCTGACGCAGGGCCGGCCGGAGAGTCGTGTGTCGACTTTCCGGCCGTCTTTCGTTGCGCCCGCTGACCACACCACCTGCCCCGGACCATCTGCGAGGGTCCGGCGCAGCCGCAACCCCGCGGGAGAGCACTCTTTCGCGGGCGGTGCCTGCCCTGCTGCCCGGTCCCTTTCCTTCGTTGCCGCGCCGCATTCGTGGTGGGCAATGCCCACCCTGCGGCACCCTGGGCGTCGCGGGGCTAGCCGCCGATTTCGTTGAGGTTGCGCTGCAGCGCCGCCAGTTTGTCGCGCAGCTCGGTAAGCCGCTGCCGTTCCCTCTCGACCACCGCCGGCGGGGCC
>CAZRSM010000239.1:0-7100 GCA_964602755.1 uncultured Planctomycetales bacterium | reverse complement strand
CAGGTGCGAAAGCCCAGCAAAGAGCCGCTGGGCGTCAGGTCTCCGTCGTAAGCAAGGACCAGTTCGCCGTCCTGGTAGGCTTCGAGCCCGCTGCTGCTGATTTCGAACAGGAACTGGTGCGGGTCGAAGTCGAGTGAAGTTGCGACGGCATCTACGACGCTTTCGTGATTATCGGTCCATCGGCGGAGCAGGTACGCCCCGTGGTGCCAGCCGGGGTCGTACTGGAAGGTGTAGCCACTGACGGCCTGGTGGTCGTCGAGGGCGGTGCCGGAGAACAGTCCCCAGCCCTTTCCTTTCACGAGCTCGGCGCCGAACCGAACGGCACAGTCGGTGTCGGAGTCGTCGAGCACGTCGAGGAAGATGCGGTTTTCGCCGTGCCGGTCGTTAGCGAGACCGGCGTCCGTCCAATCCCACCTTCCGGCTGTGACGCTCCATTCGGGCAAGGGGCCGTCGCGCCGCGCCGTCCGGGAAAGGGTCGTCGGACCAGGCTGCGTTTGGGGGCGATCGAGCAGGGCACGGGCCGCTGAGAGGGCGTTCGGCGACTGCTGTCGCGGGCGCTGTAAACCCTGCGCGAGCGCTACGGCGCAGCACACCCGTTGGTTGCAGAAGTGCGCCGCGCGCTTCTGCAGGGGCTTACGTGATACGCGAACTCGCTTGTGGGAGGAACTGTGCGAACGCTACGCGCAGTTCCCTCCCTGGTGGCAGTCCAACCTGCGTGCGTCTCGCCTGGTGATTGGCGTTGCCCATCCTGCGTGCGGCGGCATCAGTGCGTGTGCCGCTACGGCGTGCTGGGGGCCGTGGTCGGGGCCGGGCCGATGCCGCGGGCGCTCAGGGCCTGCAGGTGCTGTCTGGCACGAGCGTTGTCCGGCTCGATTTCGAGCACCCGGCGGAAGGTCTCGGCGGCCTGGTCGAGCTGGCCGGTCTTCTCCTGCAGCAGAGCCAGGGTCAGCAGCGGGCCGGCGTGCTCGCCGTTGTCGAACTCGACCGCCTTCTCGGCGATCGGCAGGATGTCGAAGTAGGTCAGCACGCGTCGGACGTCTTCCTGCAGCAGGCGCGTTTCGACCACGCGACTGAGCACGTTGGCCGTGAGCGTCTCGCGGCCGGGGATGGGCCGGTCGGAGAGCGACCCGTCGGGGTTGATCTCGAAGAGCACCTTGCCGAATGAGCGCAGCACGCGCAGGCGGATGTCGTAGGCCTGGTACTGCTGCTGCACGCGCTCCTGGGTGACGCCTTCGGTCTGCACGATGTCGTTGGCGAGCTGGATGAGCTTCTGGGCGTCGACGTCGGCCTGGTCGAACTCGTCGACCGTGGTGGCGCCGTCGGTCTCCAGCGTCACCAGCACGGCCCAGGCGTCGTAGTTGCGCGGGTCGAGCGAAATGGCGCGCTTGATGGTCTCGATGGCCTTGTCGCGCAGCCCCAGCGGACCGTAGGCCCGCGCCAGCGGGATCAGTACGTCGATCAGCCGATCCGGCGGCGCCACCTTCTCGGCGGTTTCCAGATAGTGCGCGGCGCTGCGGAACACGCCGCTGCGCATATACATACGGCCCAGGCCCAGGTTGGCCTCGAAATCGTTGCTCTGGATGTTCTTGATGATCTGGAGCCAGTATTTGCGGGCCAGCTCGGCGTTGCCCAGGTTCCAGTAGGCGTCGGCCAGCAGCCCGAGGGCCTGCTTGTTCGACGGATCGCGCTGCGTGACCAGCGTGAGGAACTGGATGGCCTGGTTGTGCTGGCCGGCGTCACTGAGCTGCTGGGCGCGGGCCAGCAGCTCGGGGATGGTCATGTCCTGCGGCGCCAGCGGCGGGGCCTCGCCCGGGGGCGTCTGGGCCGCGGCCCAGCAGGCCGACATCGATACCACAAGCGTAACAGCCGAGAGGCGCAAGACTTGCCTGAGATTCATCCAACAAACTCCTGCAAGAGCAGCTTTGGCGCACGACGCGGAATGGTCGCGTTTCATACGTCCGGCCCGCAGTGCGGTTCGTCCGCCGGCCGAAGCCGGCAGGCCGATGCGGGATCGACCCGGACGCACGATACGTGTTATCGGCACGTGCGCGAAGCCGTTGGAGCGGAAACTTCGGCCAGTTGGTGCCGCAGCAGGTCGAGGGCGTCGTACGCCGCGCGCAGCCTGATGGCCTCGCGCGGGGCGTGGCGGTCGTATCGCCGGCAGACGGCCTGAATCTGTTCGGGCGTGGCCAGGGCGATGTGGACCGTGCCGACCGGCTTGGTCGGCGTGCCGCCGGAAGGCCCGGCGATTCCCGTGGTCGCCAGGCAGAAAGTCGAGCCGAACCGCCGGGCCCCGCCGCCCGCCATCGCCCGGGCGACCGGTTCGCTGACGGCCCCGTGCTCGCGCAGCAGTTCGGCCGACACGTCCAGCAGTTGCTGCTTGAGTCGGTTGTCGTAGGTGATCGCGCCGCCGAGGTAGTAGCGGCTGGCCCCGGGTACGTCGGTTATCAGCTTGGCCAGCAACCCGCCGGTGCACGACTCGGCGGTGGTCAGCGTCTGGCGGCGCTCGGCGAGCAGGCGGCCGACGACCGCGGCCAGCGTGTCCTCGTCGGTTCCGAAGATCTTGTCGCCCAGGGCTTTGCGTAAATCGTGTTCGACCGGTGCGATCAGCCGGGCGGCCGCCTCGCCGTCGCTGGCCCGGGCGCGGATGCGGATGTCGATCAGGCCCATGCCGGCGGTGGTGCCGACCGCGGGGTTGGCACCGGGATGCATCCAGCGGGCCACCAGTGGTGCGAGGCGGTCTTCGGGCAACCCCGCGCACCGCAGCGTGCGCCTGATCAGCACTTCTCCTGCGGCCCGGGCGGTCAGCTCCGGCAGCACGAGCCGCTCGAACATGTCGCGCATCTCGAACGGCACTCCGGGCAGGGCGTAGCAGGTGGCCCGGGCGAGGGCGAGCCGGATTCCGGGAGCGGTTCCGCAACGGTTGGGCAGCGAGACGCCGCCGCGCGGCAGGCAGGCCTGACGCCGATTGGCATCGGGCATGGGACGGCCGCGCAGGGCGAAGAACTCGCGGATCTGTTCGAGGGCGCTCGGCGAGGATTCGAGCGGCACGCCGGCGGCGTCGGCCAGCGCCTGGCGGGTCAGGTCGTCGTCGGTCGGCCCCAGGCCGCCGGTGATCAGCAGCAGGTCGACCTCGTCGGCGGCCGCGCGCAGGTGGCGCGTAAGCTCGGGCAGGTCGTCGGGCAGCGTCAGATGCCTGGTGACGCGCAGCCCCAGGGCGGTGAGCCGCCGGGCCAGCCAGGCGGCGTTGGTGTCGGCGATTTCGCCCAGCGTCAGCTCGTCGCCGATCGAGACGATGATCGCCGAGCGCAGCGGTCTGGTGTCGGCTTGCGGATCCTGGTTCATGAGGACCGATTGTAGCCCCAACCGCCGAGGGCATCCGCGCCGGAACACAGGTGGGCGCTGCCCACCACCTGGGGGACGAAGCTGCGGAGGGACGCTGGGACGCGGGGACGTAGGGACGTTTGGGAGAGGGATCGAGGGAACTGGGATTGAGGGATTGAGAAGCTGCATCCGGTGGGCGGCGCGGCTTTCCGCTGCCGGCCCGCATCCGCTGGCTTCGACCCCCCTGCAAGTCCCCCCTGGAAGGGGGGACGGTTGCGGGTGGCTGGTGCGCAGGCACCGAGGCACGGAGGCACGCAGGACCGGCAGGACGGAACAACACGTGCGTGACGCGCGGGTTGCGGGACTCCCCTCCCTGCCAGGGAGGGGCCTGGGGGGAGGGTCGAGGTCGGGAGGACACGCTCCCTTCGCAACGCCGAAGAGCGTGCGGATGAAGAATGCCGAACGGCGGGTTCTTGCGCTGTTCCGACGGCGCGGCCTATAATCGGGCAATGGCCGACGAGAACCCACCGCAGCAGGAGTCCCTGGCAGAGGCGATCGCCCGCGCGGCGCGCGTGATGGCGCAGGTGATCAGCGAACGCGAAGACGTGCGCCAGGCACTGCGCGGGTTGATGCAAGCCCTGACCAGCGCGCTGGGATCAGGGTACGGGGGACAGCCGGCCGGGGTGGTCGAGCAGGAACCTGAGCCGGTGGACGAGGCGGCCGAGCAGGCCGCGCCGGCTGCCGAGGTCACCACCGAGCGTCTGCGGCTTCAGATCGGCGACGCGGCGGTTCAGGTGCCCGTTACGGACACGCCCGAAGCGCTGGAGGGGGTGCGCCAGCGGCTCGAACAAACGCCCGCCGTCTCAGAGCGCCGACCCGCGGCCGCCAGGCCGACCCCCCGGAAGCCCGCGCCGCAGATCGATCTGGTACTGGTAGCCAAGCGGTGTCAGCTGAAGGCCGAGGCGTGTCGCTGGGTGGTGCAGCGGCGCCGCCGACTGGCCGAGAGCGCGCCGTTCGAGCAAGCCATCAAGCCACAGGACGACCAGTTGAACGCCCGGGCGCGGGAGCTGCCGGACTGTTACGTCTGGATGCTGGATCCTCACGGGCCGCAGGTATCCGACGAGCTGCTCGAAATGGCAGGCGGCCTGTACGAGACACTGGCTTCGGCGATCGAGCTGGTGCAGGAAGTCCGCGGAAGCGACGACTGCGACCGGCGCAACGACGCGTACCAACTGCTGGCCGAGGCCCAGTCGGCGCTGCGGGTGCTGCTGGAGCACAAGGTGGGGCTGTCGCGCAAGGACACCGACCAGGACCAGGCGTTCATGTGGCTGCGCGAGCGCACACGGGTCGAAGAGGTGTACATCAGGCGGCACATGCGGCTCGACGATCCGGCCGACCCGGAGGGCTGGTTCAAGTTGCTCGAGCGCATCGAGCAGGTGCGTGGCGAGTTTCACGGCGCGCGCCAGCAACAGCGCCTGGTGAAGAACGAACTGGGCCGGGCGCGCTACTCGGCGCAGAAGCTGCTGCGCGACGAGGAGGTCGATCGGGCCGGAAGGTGGCAGTCGCTGGTGTCGGCGATCGACAGGCTGGTCGAAGCCGGCCGGCCGCCTTCGGACCCCGAGTTGCGCGACATCGTGCTGCCGTTGCTGGACGAGCTGCCGACCGAGGTGGAGGAGAAGGCGCCCGAGGGCTTTCTGCTGGTGCTGCGTGAGATCGACCGCTACCTGGCCAACAAGCCGGCTGGCGGGACGGCAGAGGATCGCGAGGTCGCGCAGTCGCCGGCGCTGGCCCAGGCGCGCGAGCTGCTGGCCGGTCGGGTGGTATTGATGATCGGGGGCTACCGGCAGCGGGAGGCCGAAGAGCGGCTGCGCCGCGCGATGGACCTCGAGGAGCTGCGCTGGGTGCCGACCATGCCCAATCTTCCACTCTACGATATCGAGCCGCAGATCGCGCGGCCCGAAGTGGCGGTGGTGGTGCTGATGATCCGCTGGACCGCCCACGTCTACGGCAACATCCGCGAGTTCTGCGAGCGGCACGGCAAGCCGCTGGTCAGGCTGCCCGGCGGCTACGGCAGCAACCAGGTGGCGCATCAGATCGTGCAGCAGGTGGGGCAGATACTCGGGCGCGAAGCCGAAGCATCATCGACCGCCGGCTGAGCGACTTATTCGACGCTATTCCACGGTGACGGCCTTGGCCAGGTTGCGCGGCTTGTCGACGTCGCAGCCCCGCAGCACGGCGGCGTGGTAGGCCAGCAGTTGCAGCGGGATGACGGTGACCAGCGGCTGGAGCATCTCGGGCACGTCCGGCACGTAGAGCACGTGCTCGGCGAGCTTGCGGATCGATTCGTCGCCTTCGGTGGCGACGGCGATCACGCGTCCGCCACGGCTGCGGACTTCCTCGATGTTGCCGAGGCACTTGTCATACCAGTGGCCGCGCGGGGCGATCACGACCACGGGCATGTTTTCGCTGATCAGGGCGATGGGGCCGTGCTTCATCTCGGCGGCGGGCAGGCCCTCGGCGTGGATGTAGCTGATTTCCTTGAGCTTGAGCGCGCCCTCGAGCGCCACCGGGTATTGCAGGCCGCGGCCCAGGTAGAGCCAGTTGCCGGCGTCGATATACTGGCTGGCGATCCGGCGCGTCTGGTCGGAAAGCTCGAGCGCCTGCTCGATGGCGTCGGGAATGCGGGCCAGGGCGGCCAGGAAGTCGTGGCAGTTGGCGGCGCTCAGATGGCGCCGGCGGCCGAGGAAGGCGGCGATCAGCGCCAGCACGGTGACCTGCCCCACGAAAGCCTTGGTCGAGGCCACGCCGATCTCCGGTCCGACGTGCAGATAGACGCCGGCGTCGGTTTCGCGGGCGATGGTGGAGCCGACCGAGTTGACGATGCCCAGCACCAGGGCGCCTTTTTCCTTGGCCTCGCGCAGGGCCGCCAGGGTATCGATGGTCTCGCCGCTCTGCGAGATGGCGATGATGGTGGTGCCGTCTTCGATGATGGGGTTGCGATAGCGGAACTCGCTGGCGTACTCCGTTTCGCAGGGGATGCGGGCCAGCTCTTCGATCAGGTATTCGCCCAGCAGGCCGGCGTGCCAGGCCGTGCCGCAGGCCGTCAGGATGATGCGCTTGCTGCGGATCAGCTCACGGGCCACGTGCGACAGGCCGCCGAGCACCACGCGGTCTTCTTCGAGGTCGATGCGGCCGCGCATGCAGTTGCGCAGCGCTTCGGGCTGCTCGAAGATCTCCTTGGCCATGAAGTGCTGATGGCCGCCCAGTTCGAGCTGTTCGAGCGTCCACTCGATTTCTTCGATCTTCTTGGTGACCGGGGCGGCATCGAGCGTGGTGGTACGGAAGCCGTCACGCGTGACCACCGCCATCTCGTTGTCGGACAGGTAGATCACGCGCGGCGTGTGCTGGATGATGGCCGCGGCGTCGGAGGCCACCAGGTATTCGTCCTGGCCGATGCCGATGATCAGCGGGCTGCCGCGGCGGGCGGCGACGATCACGTCGGGTTCGTCGGCGTGGACGGCGGCGATGCCGAAGGTGCCGCGGGCTTCGCGCAGCGCCTGGCGGACGGCGTCTTCGAGGCTGCCGTTGTAGAGGTGGCCGACGAGCTTGGCCAGCACCTCGGTGTCGGTATCGCTTTCCAGCGTGATGCCCTGTTCTTCGAGGAACTGCTTGAGGACGCGGAAGTTCTCGATGATGCCGTTGTGCACCAGGGCCAGCTTGCCGCTGGCGTCGCGGTGCGGGTGGGCGTTGATCTCGGTGGGTGGTCCGTGGGTGGC
>CAZRSM010000238.1:0-3323 GCA_964602755.1 uncultured Planctomycetales bacterium | reverse complement strand
CTGGTGGCGGCGATTCTCGAACGGCTGGCGCGGCGGGGGTGGATTGCGCTGGACGCTTCCGGGCGGCGCTGGCTGGTGGTGGTTTTCGCGGTGGGGTGCGTGCACTGGCAGGTGGCGCTGGAAGGTTCGGTGTGGTTCGTGGCGCACGTCTGCACGCTGACATTCGTCGCGCTGGCCATTCATGCCGCCCTGCGCAATGGTTCGCCCTGGTGGTGCGGTCTGTCGCTGGCCGTGGCGCTGTGGAGTCGGCCGACGGTGATCTTCACCTGGGCACTGCTGCTGGGCATTGCGGTCCAGTCGCGCAGGGAGGGCGGCGGGCTGACGCGCGGCTGGCTGGCGGGCTGGATCGCCCGGTCGGCGGTGCCGCTGGTGCTCAGCGTCGCGGGCCTGGCGCTCTACAACTACGCCCGTTTCGGCGACCCGCTCGATTTCGGCTATCAGAGGCAGAAGGTCAGTGCCGAGGTGCTCGGCGATCTGGCGCGCGGGCAGTTCCACCCGGTGCACATTCCGCGCAATCTGCACACGCTGCTGCTGGCGCCGCCACAATGGCTCGAGCCGTCGTGGGCGCCGTCGGTGCACATTCCATTGCCGGAGTCGCACGGCATGAGCATTCTGCTGACCACGCCGGCGGTGCTGTATGTGCTGCGCGCCTGGGGCCGGCGCGAGACGTGGGTCCGCGGGTCGTGGTGGGCGGTGGGGCTGACGCTACTGGTGGTGCTGATGTACTACAACACCGGCTGGCGGCAGTTCGGCTATCGCTTCGCGCTCGACTTTTTTCTACCGCTGCTGATGCTGATGGCGGCGGGGCTGGGGGCCCGCATGAGTCGGCTGGCGCGGGCCGCGGTGGTGCTGGGGGTGCTGGTCAACGCCTGGGGCGTGGTCTGGTGGTATACCAGTTGGCTGGACTGACGATTGCAAGGCCCGCCGGGCGTGATAGCATCATTGCACCATGGACGGCGTCGATCTCGAAAACCCGCCGCGCGAGACACCCGGCGCTTCCGAATCGGGGGCGACGGCCGCGGGGGGGCAGTCGGCGGCGGAGGCGGTGCGCCACCAAGCCGAGCGGATCGTCGACGTCTGGTCGCGGACGGCACCCAAGTACCGCATCCGGGCGGTCGTGCTGCTGGTCGTCAACCTGGCGCTGTTCTGCGGGCTGTGCGTCTTCGTGCACTGGCTGCATTTCGCGCGGCCGTTCGATTTCTCGCCGGAAAGCTACCTCGAACCGCTGCGTTTCTGGGATCCCAGCGCCCCCAACCTCAACGACTTCATCCTGGCGCCGATCAACGTGGTGGATGTGCCGGCGCATGCGGTCGTGCTGGGGCTGGTGCTGGCGGTGATCGTGGCGGTGCCGATCGTGGTGGCGATCCTCTATCGCTGGCGCTACGCGCTGCCGTTCCTGCTGGCGGTAGTGGTCTTCGCTCACATGCCGTGGATGGCCATCACGTTGCTGGGCAGTTGCATCCTGGCGGCGGTGCGTCCGTTTCGCATGAAGTTCCGCTATGGATCGGCGCTGGTCGGGCTGCTGCCGGTGCTGCTGTACCTCTACCTGGCGACGCGCGGCACACCCGAGCTGCTGGCCAGCTACGGCTCACCGACCGAGAAGATGCTGCTGGTGGCGCCGTGGGTGATCGCGATCCTGGGGGCGGCGGTGATGGCCGGTCTGGTGCTGCTGCTGGCACGCCTGGTGCGCTACCGGCCCGGAGCGGTGGCGCCGGTGCTGGCGGTGACGGCGGCCGTGCCGGTGACCCTCTTTCACATGAGCGTCGGCGCCGACGAGCTGGCCTATCGCCGGCTGGAGGCCGAGTACGGGCCGCGGTCGCCGCGCTTCGAGCCGGTGCTCAAGAGCCGCGAGACGCAGCGGGCGATCTGGCAACTGATCTCGGAGGCCATCGGCAGCCGCGGCAAGCACGGCCAGTGGAGCAGCGAGCTGCTGGGGCTCTGGAGCCTGCGGCCCGAGAAGTTCCGCGAGCTCAAGCGCACGGTCAGCCGCAAGTTCCTGGCGGGTTTTCTGCGCGATCGCATGGAGGTGGTGCGGGCCTGCGAGCAGTTCATCGCCGGATATCCGCAGAGCCGCTACGTGCCCAACGTGCTCTACATCCAGGCCCGGGCGCTCGACATGCGGCTCGACGAGGCCAAGCTGGCGGCGACCGAGCCGGCGCGCGAGCTGTACACCGACTTTCCCCACGCAGCGGCCGAGCCGGCCTGGTTGCGGCTGTTTCGCAGCTATCCGGATTCACCGTTCGCGATTGAGGCGGGCCTGCGGCTGGGTGAGTTGCGGCTGCGGGCCGGCAAGATGGACGAGGCGCTGAAGTTTTTGCGCTTCGCGGTCGAGCGGGCCGAGAAGCTCAACGGGCACTCGCGCGCGGTGGCGCAGCGGGCGGGCCTGCTGCGACCGGCGCCACCCGAAAGCACGCTGGACTTCCAGCCCGAGCCGTACCGGCTCGATGCTCTGGAACTGATCGAGCTGATCGAGGCCAACCGCGACGACCCGCGCTACGGCAACGAACCGCTGGCCGAGCTGGCGCGGCTCGATCCGCGCCGGGCGGGCTACCGCGAGCAGTTGCTGCGGCTGGCGGCGCGCTACCAGGACGGCAGGCTCTACGACAATCTGGTGGTGCGCTGGGCGGCGACCGAGGAGAACCCGCGGCGCCGGGCCGCGCTGCTGGAGGACTGCCTGCGGGCCTTCGCCGGCCAGGACGCGGCGCTCGAAGCCAGCTATCGCCTGGCGGAAGTCGAGACGCAGGGCCAGGGTACCGACGAGGCGCGGCTGCGACGCGGCATCGAGCGGTTGCGCAGGCTGATCGCCGAGCATCCGCACAGCGTGTGGGCCACGCTGGCGGCCGAGCGGCTGGCGGCCCTCGAACCGCAGGCGCCGGCGGCCGAGGAGAAGCCGTGAAAGACATCATCATGGGCATCAGCGGCGCCAGCGGGGCGGTGTACGCCCGGCGGCTGGCGCAGTGTCTGGCCGCGGCCCGCGAGGTGCGGCTGCACCTGGTGGTTTCTCCGCCGGCGCGGCGGGTGCTGGCGGCCGAGCTGGAGATGGAGCGTTTCTCGCTGGAGGCCCTGGTCGGCGAGCGGGCCGCCGGCGTGCGGCTGTACGACTACCGCGACGTGGGGGCGACGATCGCCAGCGGTTCGTTCAGGGCCTCGGCGATGGTGATATGTCCATGTTCGAGCCATTCGCTGGCGGCGATCGCCAACGGGCTGGCCGACAACCTGATCACGCGGGCGGCGCTGGTGACGCTCAAGGAAGCCCGCCGACTGGTGGTGGTGCCGCGCGAGATGCCTCTCAGCGCCATCGAGCTGGAGAACATGCTCAAGCT
>CAZRSM010000237.1:0-2610 GCA_964602755.1 uncultured Planctomycetales bacterium | reverse complement strand
GCGGCGGGCGACGTGGCGGCGGTGCTGGCCGATGCCGATGAGATCCTCTCGACCGGCCGCGGGCTGGAGGTCTTCTGCCAGGAGATGATCGAGACCGCCCGCGCGCTGCTGCACGTGCGGGCCTGCGGGATAGACAGCCCCATCGTGGACATTCCCGCCGCGGCCCGCGAGCAGTACGCCGAGCTGGCCGGGCGTTTCGAGCTGTCGCACTATGTGCAGATGATCGCGATGCTCGAAGAGCTGCGGCGCAACGTGCGCTTCAGCGGGGCGGGCCGGGCGCTGACCGATGCGCTGCTGGTGCGGCTGGCGCACATGCGCCAGTGGAGCCCGATCGAACGTCTGCTCGAGCAACTGCCCGCCGGCGGGCTCGAAAAAAAAAACTCGTCGCTAGCTGACCGTCCCACGACCGAGCGCGGCCAGACTGCATCTGCACCGTCCCCCCTCTCAGGGAGGACCACAGGGGGATCGCAGCCCGCGGACGCGACCGGTCCCGCGACCGACCGCGGCCAGACTGCGTTCGCGCGACCCTCCCCCAGCACCTCCCTGGAAGGGAGGGGAGCTGAACCGTCACCCCTCTCGAGGGGGAACACAGGCGGGTCGATCGAGCCGGCCTCGCCACACGCCCCGGGACCAGGCGGCCAGCCGCCCCCGGCTGGCCTGGACGGCGACACCGTCGGCGACCCGGCGATCGGCAACAATGGTGACGCGCCGACGCCGGTGACGGTCGACGCCCAGCGCCTGCCGGTATCGCCCGAACAGCGCCGCAAGATTCTGGACGATCCGCTGGTCAAGCAGACGCTGGAGCTGTTCGAGGGTACCATCGTCAATATGGAACAGTTGGTCGTCAGCGGCCCGCAGTCTCTCGAGGACGCAGACGACGACACGGAGTGAGCGTGATGTTCGGCAATCTCGGCAACCTGGCCGGCCTGCTCAAGAACGCCGGCCAGATCAAGGCCAACATGGAAGCCATGGCCCAGCGGCTCAAAGAAGCCCGCTACACCGGCGAGGCCGGCGGCGGACAGGTGGTCGCCACGGTCGACGGCCGCGGCCAGTTGTTGCGGGTCAAGATCGATCCGGCGGCGGTCGACGCCCAGGACGTCGAGTTGCTGGAGGATCTCATCTGTGCGGCGGTGAACCAGGCGGTCGCCAACAGTCGCGCCGGGGCCGAGCAGGAGATGCAGCAGGCCACCGGCGGGCTCGACCTGGGCGGCCTGATGGACATGTTCAAGTAGACCATGAGCGAAACCGCGCTGACCGGCCCGCTGCAACGCCTGATCGACGCCCTGAAGAACCTGCCGGGCGTCGGCACGCGTTCGGCCGAGCGCATCGCCTTCCATCTGCTCAAGGCTGAGCGGGACGAGGTGCTGGCTCTGGCCCAGGCCCTGACCGACATCAAGGACAAGGTCCGTCCGTGTGCGCGGTGCTTCAACCTGGCCGACGGCGAGCTGTGCCACATCTGCGCCGACCCGGCGCGTGACCAGTCGCAGATCGTGGTGGTCGAACAGCCCAAGGACCTCATCATCCTCGAATCCACCGGCCTGGTCCGCGGCGTCTACCACGTGCTGATGGGCCACCTGGCGCCCATGGAAGGCGTGCGGCCGGCCGACCTGACCATCGCCGCCCTGGCCGAGCGCTGCCGCGCCGGGGGCGTCAAAGAGGTGGTCCTGGCGACCAACCCCACCAGCGAGGGCGACGCTACCGCCCTGGCGGTGATCGAGGCCCTGCGCGGGCTGCCGGTGCGCATCACGCGCCTGGCCCGCGGTCTGCCCACCGGCGGACACATCGAATACGCCAACCGCTCGATGCTCGAAGAAGCTCTCCGCAACCGCAGCGAGCTGTAAGTCACACCCGGCCCGGTCGGACCGCAAGACGCGGCGGGCCCGGCTCTTCCTGTACTTCCTGGAACCACTGCTCCAGGCGCCGCAGCCCCTCCTCGATCGAGACGCGCGGCTGGTAGCCCAGCTCGCGGCGGGCGGCGGAGATGTCGAAGTAGTGTGTTTTGGCCAGCTCGTCGGCCACGAAGCGCGTCATGGGCGGCTCGCGGCGGATGCCGAGCAGGCGATAGACGGCCTCGCACAGCCCGCCGACGGTCCGCGCCGCGCGGTGCGAAATGTGCTTGCGCACCGGCCCCAGTCCGGCACACGCCAGGATGCGGTCGATCAGCTCCCACAGCGGCCAGGGCTCGCCGTTGGTTATGAAGAACGGCCGGCCGGCGGCATCGGGATTGTGCAGCAGGGCCTCGGCGGCCAGCAGGTGGGCGTCGGCGGCGTTGTCGATGCAGGTGGTGTCGACCAGGTTGCGTCCGCTGCCCACGCGCCGCAGGCGCCCGGCGCGGGCCCGGGCGATGAGCCGCGGCACGATGTGGTTGTCGCGCGGACCCCAGATCAGGTGCGGCCGCAGGGCGACGGTGCGCAGTTCGCGCCCGTTGGCCGCCAGCACGCGCTGTTCGGCCAGGGCCTTGGTCTCGCTGTAGTACGAAGCGAAACGTTCGGGATAGCCGATCGACTCGTCGACGCCGGCCAGGTCTGTCCCGGCGAAGACCACGCTGGGCGAGCTGGTATAGACCAGCCGGCCGACGCCGTGGTGCCGGGCGGCGGCCAGCACGTTGTT
>CAZRSM010000236.1:0-2392 GCA_964602755.1 uncultured Planctomycetales bacterium | reverse complement strand
CGGCCCGCAAGGCGGGGTAGTAGGCCGCAAAACTTGCGCCCACGATCAGCAGCCCCAGCAGCCAGCGCCGCCGGCGCCGCCCGGCAGGCGGAGTATGCAGGCTCTCTGGCGGCAGATCAGGCGACATCGTAACCGGCGGCTCCTCGCATCTGCGGTAGCGCTTGGCCCCTTGAGACGATCGGCCCGCCGACCGGGCGGCTGGAGAACCGCCGACGAGCCGTTTGTGCCGGCGGCCCGGGGCTCAAACGCCGGGCGACGGCGGACCGATAGGATACGGGAAGCCTGCCCGGCAGTCAGGCCGATCGCCGGCCGGCGGGTCGCGGTGCGGGCCGTCGGCTCCCGGTGCCACGCGCGTCGGCCGGGCCGCCGGCGACGACCACAGAGCGAAGAAAGGAGAGGCGATGTTCTGGTTGTATTTCAGCGGGCTGCTGCTGGCGCTGTACTGGGCCCTGCAGGCCTACGCATAGCGCCACGCCGCCGCGCGGGCGGCAGCGCCCGCGAGATTCGAGCCAAACGCAGGCCAGCCCCGGCCACGAGCCGCCGGGGCTGGTTTGCTTGAAAACCATCACTTGGTGCAGCGTTCTTGCCCGGCGCGAACAGGCGCGCCCGGGGGGATTCGCGTCTCACGAGCGCGATCGAGCCTGCCATCGTGCCGTCGGCAACGCGCCCGGCGGATCAATCTCCGAACTTGATCCCCTGCGCCAGCGGCAGCTCGGTGCTCCAGTTGATCGTGTTGGTCTGGCGGCGCATGTAGGCCTTCCACGCATCCGAGCCCGATTCGCGGCCGCCGCCGGTTTCCTTCTCCCCGCCGAAGGCCCCGCCGATCTCGGCCCCGCTGGTGCCGATGTTGACGTTGGCGATGCCACAGTCGCTGCCGTGGTGCGACAGGAAGTGCTCGGCCTCCAGCAGGTTCGTGGTGAACACCGCCGAGCTGAGCCCCTGCGGCACGTCGTTGTGGATCGCGATGGCCTCGTTGATCTCGCGGACCATGGTGTCGGTGTCGGCCGGAGCCTGCTGCCCGCCGTAGCCGATGATGTAGAGGATCGGGGCGAAGGTCTCCTCCTGCACGATCTTGAATTCGTTCCTGGCCGCGGCGATGCAGGGCTTGACGTAGTGGCCGCCGGGGTAATCGGGGCCGCTCAGCGGCTCGCCGCCGTAGAGGATCTCGCCGCCTTCGTCCTTGATGCGCTTGATGGCGTTCTGCATGTCCTCGACGGCCTGGTGCGTGACCAGCGGGCCCATCAGCGTGTCGTCCTTGCGCGGGTCGCCGATCCTGATGGTCTCATAGGCGCCTATCAGCCGGCGGACCAGCTCGTCACGCACGCTGTTGTGCACGATGATCCGCCGCGTGCTGGTGCAGCGCTGGCCGGCGGTGCCCACGGCGCCGAACAGGATCGCCCGCAGGGCCATGTCGAGGTTGGCGTTGGGGGTGACGATGATGGCGTTGTTGCCGCCGAGCTCGAGAATCGTGCGGCCCAGCCGCTTGCCGACCACCTCGCCCACGCGATAGCCCATCTGGCAACTGCCGGTCGCCGAGACCAGCGGAATGCGGCGATCGTGCAGCAGCTTCTCGCCGATGGTGGAGCCCTTGCCGATCACCAGCGAGAAGATGGCCGGATCGACGCCGTTGGCCTCGCACACCTCGGCGGCGATCTTCGTACACGCGATCGCGGTCAGCGGGGTCTTGCTGGCGGGTTTCCAGAGCGTCGAGTTGCCGCAGACGGCCGAAATGGCCGCGTTCCAGCTCCAGACCGCGACGGGGAAGTTGAACGCGCTGATCACGCCGACGACGCCCAGCGGGTGCCACTGTTCGTACATGCGGTGGCCGGGTCGCTCGGAGTGCATCGTCAGGCCGTAGAGCTGGCGGCTCAGGCCGCAGGCGAAATCGCAGATGTCGATCATCTCCTGCACTTCGCCCTCACCCTCGGCGATGATCTTGCCCATCTCGAGCGTGACCAGGGCGCCCAGCTCGTGCTTGAGCTCGCGCAGACGGTTGCCCAGTTGGCGGACCACCTCGCCGCGCTTGGGGGCCGGAATCTCGCGCCACTTGAGAAAGGCCTCGTGGGCACGCTCCACGATGCGGTCGTACTCGTCTTCGGTGATCTGGGTGACCGAGGCGATCTTCGAGCCGTCGATCGGCGTGATGACGTCGAGCTGCGGGCCGGAGCCGAGCCACTCGCCGTGAAAGCCGCCGAGGTTGTTGTCCGCAATGCCGAGAGTCTTGAGGAAGTCGCTCATGGTAGTACCCTGCTGGCCGATGATTACCTGGTTCCCTACGGCGACCCCGCGCTGGGGCCGCGTGCCTTCTGTGAACCTCGCAGTTTAGCAGCAGCGCCGGCACCGGGCCAGCAGCCCCCTCATGCCGCAGCAGACCCGGTCCGCGCCCGCACTG
>CAZRSM010000235.1:0-15741 GCA_964602755.1 uncultured Planctomycetales bacterium | reverse complement strand
AGTCGCCCAGCGCGCCGATGACGTGGCGGGTCCAGGCCGCGCCATCGGTGGGGTCGGCGGCGGGGCGGGGGTTCTCGAACCACAGCAGGTTGTCGCCGGCCGGGCCGTCGGGTACGACGATGTCGAGGTCGCCGTCGCCGTCGACGTCGCCCAGGGCGGCGTCGGTGGTGAACTCGACGGCCGGTACGGCGATGGTGGTCTTGCGCCAGTCGGGATAGCGCAGCCAGTTGAGGTTTTCGCCGGGCGAGCCGCCCACGACCAGGTCGGGCAGCTCGTCGCCGTCGATGTCGCCGACCAGCTTGCAATCGCCGGCCAGCTCGGGATCGATCACCAGCGCTTCGAAGCTCTGGCTGCGGCCGATCGCCGGCAGAGCCAGCAGCAGAACGAAACAGCCCAGCCAGGGGCGTGGCCGGCGGCGCAGCGTCGGCGAACAGGTGGCAACGGTGGCGGTGGGCGGCAGAGCGTCCATCGTGTCATCCTCAAAACGGCCCAGCGTTGTCGTTGGGGGGTGGCTTCGTCCCCTTTCCCACGAGCGGTAGCGGGCTCGTGGACCGACCCAGGTTGTCATTCTAGCCTGCGCCGACCGCCGGGCGGCGCTCTGTCCGCCGGATTGTCGCGAGCACGGCTTTTATCGGTACAATCGCGGCGACGGGGGCGAGAGAGGAGGCCACAAGTGAGAATCGTACGCGAGCCGCGGGTGTACCTGGTCGGCCGGCAGACGGTCGACCAGCAGGCGATAGACCGTTTCCTGGCCGATCACGGGTTGAGCTGGCAGACCGACACCGAGGTGGGGGCCGAGGTGCTCTGCGAGATGGCCGGTCGGGTGTGCTACATGTCGTTCGGCAAGGGCCGCAAGACCAACACCGAGTACCTGGGTCACATCATCAACGTGCAGCACGGGTCGGTGCTCGAACACGCGGTGTGGAGCTTCGTGGTGGTGGGCGTGTCGCGGACGCTGACGCACGAGCTGGTCAGGCACCGCGCGGGCTTCGGCTACTCGCAATTGTCGCAGCGCTACGTGGACGAAAGCGACTGCGACTTCGTCGAGCCGGACTGCATCGCCGACGATCCGGAGCTGCACACGATCTGGGAGCAGTCGGTCCGGCAGTCCCACGAGGCGTACTGCCGGCTGGTCGACGGCCTGGCGCGCAAGTTCGCCGACGTGCCCGAGGCCACGCTGCGCCGCAAACTGGCCCGCCAGGCGGCGCGCAGCGTGCTGCCCAACGCCACCGAGACCAAGATCTTCATCACCGGCAACGCCCGCGCCTGGCGACACTTCATCGAACTGCGCGCCAACGAACACGCCGAGGTCGAGATACGCCGCCTGGCGGTGATGATCCTGCGCGAGCTGCAACGCGAGGCGCCGGCCATCTTCGGCGACTACTCGATCGAGAAGCTGGCCGACGGAACCGAGGTGGCCCACACCGAGCATCGCAAGGTCTAGTGCCGCCCGGCGCTCGGCGAGCTTGACGGCGATGGCACAATAAGGGCGGCCGGGTGAGCCGATAGAGCATGTAATGGCTGCTGCGCGTACATGGCGAACGGCCGCGAGGTGGCTGCTGATCCTGGCGGCCGCCGGCGCCGCCGCGGCGGATGAGGCCACCGTGCGACTGACCGACGGTCGGCTGCTGGCCGGCGACGTCGAGCTGTATCCGCGCCAGTTGATAGTGCACACCTCTCTGGGCAAGCTGACCATCGCGCGGCAGGAAGTGGCGGCGATCAACTGGCTCAAGCCGGCCTTCGACGCCCGCGGCAGGCTGATGCGCGCCCTGGCCCGTCTCGAACCCGCGGATCTCGACGCCCATGTGGAACTGGCCCGGCAGGCCGCCACGTCTGAGCAGCCGGAGCTGGCGGCCCGGCTGTGCCGCTTTGTGCTCGACCAATCGCCCGATCACGCGGCGGCGGCGGCGCTGCTGGCCGAGCTGGGCGGCTCGGCCGCCTCGCAGCCGAGTACGCAGCCGGCGGCTGCCGCCGAGCCGCCGGTGAGCACGCCGGAGCTGCTTTCGGCCCGCGACATATTGCACATCAAGCTGAGCGAGATGCGCCTGCGCGGCGAGCCCGATCGGATGACGGTGCGCTTCGTCAAGCGCAGCGGCGAGTCCGACTTGGCTGCGCTGGTATACCGCCAGTACGCCCGCGCGCCCGAGATGGACACCGAACTGGAGCGTCATCTGCTGCGCGGCACGCCAGGCGAGAAGCTGCAAGCCATCGTGGCGCTCAGCGGGCTGCGCTATGCCGACCGGATCAACGTGCGCGGCAGTCCCGAGGCGCTGCTGGCGTTTCGGCAGCGGGTGTTGCCGCTGGTGGCGGCCGGATGTGCCCGCAGTGGTTGCCACGGCAGCAAGGACGCGCGCGTCTTCTCCCTGCCGACGCGCTCGCGCACCAGAGAAGCCAACGTGTATACCACCTTCGCGCTGCTCGACCGGATGTACACGCCGATCGGTCCGATGATCGACCGCGAGGCACCGGAGGAGTCGGCCCTGCTCAAGTACCTGATGCCGCAGGAAGACGAGCGCCGCGTCCATCCGCCGGTGGGCAAGCGGCGGATCGGCGGGCTGGTGCGCGGGCTGCGCGACCGGCGCTATCGCTCGCTCGTGGAATGGATCGCCTCACTGCGGCGGCCGCACCCCGACTACGACCTGGAGTACCAGTGGCCGGCGTGGATGGAGCGTTTTTCTCCGCCCGAGCCGCAACCCGCCCCCGCCGACCCGGATCAGTCGCGGGCGCCGGCAGCCCCGTGAATAATTCTCGTCAATCGCCAGCGCCGCCGTGGGGATGGCAGGCGGCGTGGATCTCGCGCAGCCGCCGGGTCTGCACGTGGGTGTAGATTTCGGTGGTGGCCAGGCTGGCGTGCCCGAGCAGTTCCTGTACGACGCGCAGATCGGCACCGCCCTCGAGCAGGTGCGTCGCGAAGCTGTGGCGCAGCGTGTGGGGGCTGACCTTGCCGACGATGCCCAGCCGCAGGGCCTCGCGCTTGACGATCCGCCAGACGGCCGAGCGGTCGATGCGGCCGCCGTTGCGACTGAAAAAAAGCGGCAGTTGGGCCTTGACCTTGTCGGTCAGGGGGGAGGGAGCCCGCCCGGTGCGCAGGGCGCGCTCGAGCAGTTGCGGCCGCAGGTGTTCGCGATAGGCCTCGATGGCGTCGCGGGCCTTGATGCCGATGGGCACCACGCGTTCTTTGCGACCCTTGCCCAGACAACGCAGGTATCCGGCGGCGGTGTTGACGTCGGCCTCGTTCAGGCCGCACAGCTCGCTGACCCGCAGCCCGCAGGCGTAGAACAGCTCGAGGATGGCCCGGTCGCGCAGCCCCAGCGGGTGGTCGAGGTCGGGGCTGGTGACCAGTTCGGCGGTGCGGTCGAGGTTGAGCGCGTGGGGCAGCCGTTTCCAGAGCTTGGGGCTCTCCAGCAGGCTGGTCAGGTCGTGGGGAACCTGGCGGGTCTCGTGCAGCCAGCGCAGCCACATGCGGATGGCCACCACGTGCCGCGCGATGGTGGCTTCGCAATAGCCGGCGTCGGTCAGCTCGACCAGGTGGCCCTGGAAGTCCTCGGCACTCAGGGCGGCGAAGTCGTCGATCCCGCGGCGACGCAGATAGTCGCCGAACTGCAGCAGATCGCGGCGATAAGCGGCGACGGTGTTGGGCGCTGCACCCAGCTCGACGTTCTGGTAGACGCGGAAACGCTCGAGGCTGTCGAGAAAGGCCGGCGTGCACTCGAAGACGCCGGGCTGACGGACCGCGGGTGGCTGGCGTTTGGTCGACATGACGGCGCCTCCGTGCGTCGCAGCGGCAGACGGCCGGCCCGGCAGGCCGTGCCGGCGGTGCCGACTGGTCCGGTGCCTTTCTAACGCACGCGGCCGGCAGCCGCAACACTTTGAAGTGACAGTCGCGCTGGTGTATCTTGCGGTCGCGGGACCGGCCGCTGGCGAGTCCCGGTACGTGTCAAGGAGGACCGGCGTGGCCAAGTCCAGAAGACGACGCAACAAGACGACGCGAAGGGTGATCACCATCGCGGCCCTGCTGATCGTTGCGGGGTTGGGCTGGCGCTATTGGCCGAGCGGGTCGGCTCCTGAAAAAGCCCAACCGACCAGCGCCCAGGTCGCCGACAACACGGCCGGGGAGGCGGACGGTACGGATGAACCGGTCACGGCGACGACGACCAACGGCGTGCCGGTGGCGGTGGTCAGCGAGAACCCGCCGACCGTGGTGCGCGAACCGGTGACCCGCGACGAGCCGCTGGTGCCGGTCGGGCCGGCGGCGCAGGCCGCGCCGGCCGACGACGGGCAGCGGTCGGCAGTGGTTCAGCAACCGCCTGCCGGCCAGCAGGTGCCGGTGACGAAGCCTGCCGGTCCGGTCGCCGGCGGCGAAAAGCTCTCGGCCAATCCGCGCATCAACGCCTCGCTGGAGCGTTTCAAGGCCGGTCAGGTGATCGCCGCCCGCCAGGAGCTCAACCGCATGTTGGCGATCAGCCGCGACGAGGCCGAGCAGGCCGAGTTGCGCAAGCACCTGCGCAAGATCGCCGACATCACGATCTTCTCGAAGCAGTTCTTCGCCGACGATCCGCTGATCGAGCGTTACACCATCGAGCCGGGCGACGTGCTGGTGAGCATCGGGCGGCGCTATCGCGTGCCGCACGAGGCCATCATGCTGATCAACGGCATCAAGGACGCGCGGCGCATCCGCGCCGGCCAGACGCTCAAGGTGCCGCGCGGACCGTTCAACGCCGTGATTCACAAGCGGGCCTTTCGGCTCGACGTCTATCTCGGCGACCTGTACCTGCGCAGCTTCCCGGTGGGGCTGGGAGCCGACCAGGGCACGCCCGAAGGCAAGTGGGTAGTCAAGGACCGCCTGACCAACCCCACCTACTACCCGCCGGCCTCGGCCAGCGAAAAGCGCATCATTCCGCCCGATGATCCCACCAATCCGCTGGGCGAATACTGGATCGGGCTGGAGGGCGTCTCGGGCGATGCACTGGGCCGCGAGGGCTATGGGATTCATGGGACCATCGATCCCGGCTCGATCGGCAAGGCGGTCTCCATGGGCTGCGTGCGCATGCACAACGACGACGTGGCCTTCCTGTACAAGCTGATGATGCCCGGCCATTCCACGGTGACCATTCTGCCTTGATCGAGCTGCCCGGACCGACGCCGCTGTTCAATCCCCTGACCGCGCCGGTCGACCAGCCGCTGACGGTGTGGGAGATACTGGCTTCTCCGTTCGGCCTGGTGGCGTTCCTGCCGCTGGCCGTGCTGCTGCGGTACGCCGGGCGCCGCTGGGGACACGCGGCGGTCCTCTCTCTGGCGGCGGTGTGGATGGTGGGCACCGCCGGCCCGCTGACCACGCTGGTGGTGGCCCTGTGGTGCCTGCTGGGCGTGCTGTGGGTGCGCTGGCTGGCGCTGCGCCGCGCAAGCGGGGCCCTGTCGCGCCGGGCGATGGTCGGCCTGGTGTGGGGCGGGCTGGGACTGCTGCTGCTGCCGTTCTGGTACAAGGCCCAGTGGGACTTCTACGGCTGGCAGCCGTCGCGGCTGGCGCTGCTGCACAACGTGGGACTGGCCTACTTCTTCCTGCGCCTGGTGGCCTGGGGGGTGGATCTGGCGCGCGCCCCCGACGCCCGCCACGACCGGCTGCTGACCGCGAGCTGGCTGGCCTATCCGGCCTGCATGCGCTTGGGGCCGGTGATGTTGCGGCAGGACTTCGCCGAGCGGTTCGCCCGCTGGCGCGGCGGCGCGGGGTGGCGGTGGGGCGAGCTGGCCCGGCGGGGGGGGCTGTTGCTGCTGGGCGGGTTCCTGCTGGCGGTGGTGCTCAAGAATACGCCGCACCCGCCGAGCGGGGGGCCGGACTTCTTCGCTGCGCCGCAGGCTTACGAGACTCGCTACCTGGTGCGGCTGTTCTACTTCGTTCCGATCCAGGTGTACCTGCTGCTGTGGACGTACAACGAGCTGGCGGCGGTGGCGGGGCTGCTGGCGGGGCTGGAAGTGGACAACAACTTCGACCACCTGCCGCTGGCGAGCAGCGTGCGTGACTTCTGGCGCCGCTGGCACGTGACGGTGGGCAAGTGGCTGCGCGACTACATTTATGTGCCGCTGGGCGGCAATCGCGGGCTGGTGCCGCTGCACTACGCAGTGGTGTTCGGTTTCTGCGCGCTCTGGCACGGGGCGGCGTGGTCGTTCGTGGCCTGGGCGGCCAGCCAGGTGCTGGCCCTCAGCGTGCAGCGTGGCTGGGACGGCTTGCGGCGCAAGGCCGGCTGGCAGCAGCGTCCGCGGGGCCTGTGGTGGCGGGTGGTCTGCTGGCTGCTGACGATGCACTACCAGTTGGCGACCATCGTGGTGTTCGTCGACTTCGAATACTGCGGCTGGCGCTTTCTGCGCGAATTGCTGCAGCGCCTGGCGGGCTAGCGCGGCCTACATCTCCAGGATGTCCTGCGACTTCTGCTCCAGCAGCTTGTCGATGTCCTTGATGTACTTGTCGGTCAGCTCCTGGACCTGTTTCTCGCCCTGGTGCAGCTCGTCCTCGGTAAGCTCCTTGGCCTTCTCGGCGGCCGCCAGGGCCTTGTTGGCATCGCGCCTGACGTTGCGGATGGCGACCTTCTGCTGTTCGGCCAGCTGCTTGACGTGGGACACGAGCTGCTGGCGCCGCTCGGCCGACAGCGGCGGCACCGGCAGGCGGATGATCTTGCCGTCGTTCTGCGGGTTGATGCCCAGCTCGCTCTTTTCGATGGCCTTCTCGATGTCCTTGAGCGTGCTGGGGTCGAAGGGCTTGACCACGATGGTGTTGCCCTCGGCCACGCCGATGTTGGCCAGCTCCTTGAGCGTCATGGTCGAGCCGTAGGACTCGACGTTGACCCGAATGTGCTCGACCAGGCCGGTCGAGGCACGGCCGGTACGCACGCCGCGCAGTTCGCTCTTGAAAAACTCCACGGCCTTTTCCATGGACTCTTCGGCTTCGAGCAGTATGTCATCGAGCGCCATCGTGCGTGACTCCAAAACAGGTTGCGAACAAAATGATCACTTGAGCCCGCAGCATAGCAGCCGCGGGCACGACTCTCAAGGCGGCGCCGACGCGCCGGCTCGCCTACGCTATGCTATCAGGTCGCGCACCGCGGGCCGCGCCCGCGCCAGGAGGCTGCCTATGCGCGTCGTATTCCTGGGAACCGGCGAGTTCGCCTGCCCGGCCCTGCGGGCGCTGGTGGACGCGGGCCACCAGGTGCTCAGAGCCGTCAGCCAGCCCGATCGACCGGCCGGCCGGGGCCGCGTGCTGCGCCCGTCGTTCGTCCACGCCCTGGCCGACGAGCTGGGCATCACCCACATCCAGACCAGCGACGTGAACGCCTTGCCGCTCGAGCAGACCTTCGGCGACGCCGATATCGGCGTGGTGGCCGCCTTCGGGCAGAAGATCGGCCCGGCGATCCTCCAGCGGCTGCCGCGCGGCTGCGTCAACATCCACGGCTCGCTGCTGCCCAGGTACCGCGGCGCGGCGCCCTACCAGTGGGCGATCATCAACGGTGAACGCGAGACCGGCGTGACCGTCTTCCAGCTCAACGAACGCTGGGACGACGGGCCGATTCTGCTCCAGCGCCGCATCGAAATCGGCCCCACCGAGACCGCCGCCGAGTTGCACGACCGGCTGGCCGAGCTGGGAGCCGAGGCGATCGTGGCGGCCCTGGCGGCCCTGGAGAGCGGCCGGTTGTCACCTGCGCCGCAGGACAAGTCGCAGGCCACCCGGGCGCCCAAGCTCACCCGCGAGCACAGCCGCATCGACTGGTCGCTGCCGGCCAGGCAGGTGGTGGGCTGGATCAACGGCCTGTGGTCGTGGCCGCGGGCGACGTGCGTGCTCGAGACGGCCGACGGGCGCCGCCAGCGGCTGGCTCTGGCGCGGGCGGCGGTGGCCGACGAGCAGGCCGCACCGGCCCAGGCCGCTGTCGGCGGCTTCCTGGACGACCTGACCGTGCAGGCCGGCCGCGGGCGCGTGCGGCTGCTTGAGGTGGTACCGGCGGGGGGTAAACTGATGAGCTTCGATGCCTTCGCGCGCGGTCGGCGCTTGGGGCCGGGCGCGCGGTTGTGTCCGTTGGGCCAGTGATGAGCGAAGAGTCGGCAAGCAAGCGGCGCAAGACCAGCCCGGGACGTCACGCGGCCTTGCGAGCGGTGATGGACGTCCTGAGCGGGCGCTGTTTCGTACAGGAATCGTTGGCCCAGGCCCGCGGGGGCCGCGGGCTGCGCGGACGCGAGGCGGCCCTGGCCCGCGAGGTGGCCACCGGGGCCATCCGGCACGCCCTGACCATCGACCATGTGCTTTCACAGGTCGCCAAGTATGACCCCCGGCGCGTCGGCACGCCGCTGCGGGCCGTGCTGCTGTGCGCCGGCTATCAACTGATCTGGATGGACCGCGTGCCGCCCTTCGCGGCGGTCAACGAAGCGGTCGAACAGGCCCGCGGCGTCGCCGGAGGACGTGCCGCCGGCATGGTCAATGCCGTCCTGCGGCGGCTGAGCGGCGCGATCGCCGAGCGCCGCGTCGCCTGGCGGCCCTACGATCCGACTCAGGTGCGCACAAGCTGGGACAGCGCCTGTGCGTTCGACCGACCCGTATTGCCCGACCGCGAGGCCGTGGGGCTGGAAAGCTATCTGGCGGCGGCCTGTGGCGAACGCCCGGAGCGCGTGCGACAACTCGTCGAACGCTTCGGGCCTGAGTCGGCCGAGCAGATCCTGTGGGCCTGGCAGGCGGTGCCGGTGACGGTGATCCAGCGCAACCCGCTGCGGATCAACCCCGGCGTGTTCCAGCAGCGCATCCGTGAGGCTTTCGGGTCGCAGGTCGAATGGACGCCCGACGCCGCCTACCTGCCGTCTTCGGTGCCGTTCGTCGAGACCGACCTGTTCCGCGACGGGCGCATCTTCGTGCAGGACACCACCGCCCGCTCGGCGGCGCTGCTGATGGACGCCCGGCGGGGCGAGTCGCTGCTCGATCTGTGTGCCGCCCCGGGCGGCAAATCGGTGGTGCTGGCGATCGCCATGGACGATCGGGGCGAAATCGTGGCCTGCGACGCCTCGCCCGACCGCATCCTCATGGTGCGCGACAACGTGCGCCGCCTGAAACTCACCAGCGTCCGCACGCATCTGATCAAGACCTCGGACGCCTCCGAGGCCGACATAACCCGCATGTTCGACGGGGCACTGGTCGACGCCCCGTGCTCGAACTCCGGCGTCATCGCCCGGCGACCCGAGGCGCGCCTGGGACTGTGTGCCGAGAAGCTCGCGTCGCTGACCGCGCTGCAACGGGCCCTGCTGTCGCGGGCGGCGGCCAGCGTGCGCCCCGGCGGACGACTGGTCTACAGCACGTGCAGCATCGAACCGGAGGAGAACGAGCAGGTGGTCGAGTGGTTCGTGCAGCAGCAGGCCGACTGGTCGCTGGAGCGCTGCGAAACCACGCTGCCGCACTGGGGCCCGCGGCTGTCGGACTGGCGCGACGGGGGTTTCGCGGCGCTGCTGCGCCGGGCGTGAGCCGAAGTGGTCGCGCGGGCGGGCCAGGGATATGGCATTAAAAAAATCTTGTATGGTAACATCCTGTCGGTGCGTTACTTGCGGATCACCGGCAAAACCGGCGCTTGCATTTCGTATCGTTTCGGTTAGTATTCAAGCGACAGTCGAGCTAGTTAAGTCCGCTGTCCTCCAACACGGGTCTCGAAGCTACGGGCGGCTTGCCCGGCTGCGGCGTTTCCCCCCGGCGCCCACCGGCTTCCGCCCGACTTTTTGCGCCCGCGATCCCCCCAGAGACAACGCGCCAAGCAGGGCGCGCACAGCTCGCCGCGATGCAGGCCTGACTACTGCCCAAGGCTGAGAAGACCGTCACGGGGTGGCAGGGCGGGTGGTGGGGATGTCGAGGCGACGCAGGTTCAAACCGCCGGCAGCGTCGAGTGTCACTTCCCACTGCTGGCCGGCCTTCAACGGGACCGCCGGTGCTTCGACCTGAGCCACGCGGACGCCATAGTCCGCGGCCAGTTTCGGGTCGTCGATCAGATCCCAGAAACGCTGCCACAGCTCGGCGTGCATCCTGGCGACCTCTTCCGGCTCGCGTGCCGGCGGCCGGGCGGCGCGGTCCAGCTCGGGGACCGACTGGGGCGCCTGGGCGTCGCCGAAGATGCGTCTGAACAGCGCCAGGCTGGTACCGCGCGCGGGGTCGCCTTCGCCGACCAGTTGGGGGTCGAACTTGAGCACCAGGGCCTCGAAGTAGACCAGGTCGCCGATGGCCTCGACGCCGATGGGCTTGCCCAGCAGCCCGTCGGGGCCGATCTCCTGCCACAGCAGGATGTTGACGGTGCGGCCCTGGGGATCGGTCACCTGCCTGACCACGTCCACCTGGGCCACGCGGCGCGTCTGGGAGAGCCGCCGGGCGTATTCGACCAGGCGCTGACGCTCGGCCTGCAGGCGGTCGACCTCCTGGCGCAGGCGCGTCGTTTCGATGCTGCCGAACTGGACGGCGGTAAACGTGGCCGCGGCCACTATCAGTACGCTGGCCAGCACGAACTTGACCCACTTCATCGAAGCACTCCGTTGCATCGAGACGCGTTTGAGGGCCGACTCCCGACGGCCCGGCCGCTGGCGGCGGACGCGACTAATCACCCTTGTCGCGCGAACCCCCGGGATTATACGGCGAGCCGACGGTGCGGATGCGGTCGCCGGCCGGCGGCCGGCGCCGCAGCGGGTCGAGCCGTTCGATCACCTCGCGGATGCGGTGGTCCGGGCTGTTGCGCAGCGCGAAACGGGCGTTGTAGGCCACGATCGGTGACGGGGCGGCCACGGTCTCGATCAGGCGGTCCTGCACCTCGGGCAGCCGGCAGGTGGCCAGCCACAGGCACACCGCGCGCACCAGGTTGTAGTCGTAGCACGGCTCGTCGATCAGCGTCGGCAGACGTGGTCCGGTCGAGCACAGCATGGTCGAGCCGGTCGGCTCGTAGACCCACCGGTCGGCGTAACGCCGCGACAGGACGGTCCAGAGGTATTGCGGCTGGGGACGCAGCGGCAGCGTGCGCAAAGCACCGACCGGGGCGGCGCGGTGGTCGTTCCACCAGCGCAGCATGGCCAGTCGATCGGATTCCAGATCGATGCGTGCGGCCAGGCGGTGGTCAAAGTCGGCCGGATACAGCTCGTGCCAGGCGGCCGGCGGCCGCGGCTGGGGCATGAACACCGTGCCCAGCGGCCGGCCGGAGACTTTGGGGTCGAAGTGCAGCACGTCAAGCGTGGTCTCGAAGCAGTTGACACTCAGGTGCGGCGCGTCGGGAGCCACCGCCAGCAGCCGCATCAGCGAGGTGTGCACCATGACGCGCAGATCGTCCGGGGCGGCGGGGCGCTGCATCACCGGTCGACCGGCCAGGTAGTCCATCGCGGCTGCGCCGTGGGGCAGCAGCGCGTTGAAGACGCTGGTCCAGTTGGCCTGCGGCTGCAACTCGAGCAGGGGACGCAAGGCGACCGCGATGGGCGGCTCGCTCATGCCGGGGTGGCGCCGCCCGCTCTGGCAGCCGCACAGGCCGACAGCCAGCACGATCGGCAGGCACGTCAGTGCTCGGCTGGCGGGCATGGGTGGTTGCTCCTGGGGCTCGGCACTCCGGGTGAGGGCGAATACCAATCGGGTTCCGGACCTCCACCCAACCCCCCTGGAATGGAGGGGACTGGATTCTGCGCTCGTGCGGCGGTCGACGACTACTGCCTGGCGGCCTCGTTGGCGGGTGGACCGGCATTGCGTCGGCGGCGCCGCGCATCCATCAGCAGCATTATGCGCGAACCGAACTCGGAGCCCAATTCCTGCCGCAACAGTTTGCGGGCTTCGGGTGCCAGCGTGCGGCGCGACAGGTGCATCAGCAGGATGCGTTCGTTTTCGAGCCTGGGCAGCAGCTCGCGGAGCTGGCTGAGGTGCAGATGATAGCCGGCGCGGGCGCGGGCCAGGTGGTCGGGCTGCACGAAGGTGCATTCGAGCATGAGGATGCGGGCCTTGCGCACGCAGTCCAGCTCCAGGAACGCGCCCGGCGCCGTGTCGCCGCAGTAGGCCACCAGCGGCACTTCGAGGCGGCGGGTGATCTCGACGCCTTTTTTCTTCAGCTCGACCAGTTGCGGGCCGGAGAGATCGGCGAACTCGGGCTTGAGTTTGCGGCGGATCTCGATCGCGGCATAACCGAGGCTGTCGACCGGCCGGGGCGCATGACGCCGCGCGGGGTGGTTGACGCGGAACGGCCGCACGATCAGGTCGCGGCGCAGTTGGATATCCTGCTGGGGCCGGGCGACGTGCAGGTTGGCCGGCGGCACCTGGCCGTCGATTTCGCCCCACAGGCGCAGCAACTGCCGTACGGGTTCGAGCAGCGGCTCGGGCAGATAGAGGTTGCCGGGGGCCAGGTCGACGAACATCCGTTGCGAGAGGTAGTAGGCCATGCCGGCGGCGTGATCCATGTGGCCGTGGGTGAGGAAGACGTGGTCGACCGAGATTATCTCGCGGGGTGCGCGACCGACGTCGAAGGCCAGGTTGTATTCGGGCAGGATGGCGAAAGTCTCCTCGCCGCCGACGGAGGTGGCGAGTACGCGGATACCGGCGTGCTGGAACTCGGCGAGCGGCAGCGGCATGAGGGGGGTTATAACGGGTTTGGCGGCCAAAGTCCATTTATGGTGCCGATCAGGTTGACACGCAGCATATTGTGGGTTACTATTCCCTTAGTCTCAACCTGTTGGGGCTTCATGCGGTAGCGCGATCTTCATTGGACGTCGCGAGTTTGGCTGCGGCGGCGTGGGCCGTGGCCAGGTGGAGGGCGGCGTCGGCCCCGGCGAGAGCGCGTCTCGATGCGTTGCCCGTACTGCAATGCGGATAATGACCGGGTTGTCGACTCGCGTTCGACCGACGGCGGCCGTTGCACGCGGCGCCGGCGGGTGTGTCTGGAATGCGGCCGGCGCTACACCACCTACGAGCGGGCCGAGGATCGCATCAAGTTGTCGGTCATCAAGCGTAACGGAACGCGCGTGCCCTATCAGCGCGAGAAGATCCGCGAAGCGGTCAGGCAGGCAGCCTACAAGCGGCCCATCACCTCCGAGCAGATCGACCAGATCGTAGACGAGGTGGAGGCCGAGCTGGTCAACAGTTTCGAGCGCGAGGTGTCGAGCATGGCGATCGCCGAGCGGCTGGGCGCCGTGCTCAAGAAGGTCGACAAGGTGGCCTACGTGCGCTTCGCCAGCGTGTATCGGCAGTTCGAAGACGTAGGCGAGTTCATCGACGAGGCCCGGGAGTTGATGGAGGAGCCGGAAGACATCCCGGGGCAGCAGAGCCTGTTCGACCCGGCGGAAGGGAAGCCATGAGCCAGCAGACGCGCATCATCGTGGCCAAGCGAGATGGCGGGCTTGAACCCTTTCAGGCAGCCAAGCCGCGGCGCGTGATGGCGGCGGCGCTGCAGGCCTGTCGGCGCGAGCGGCGCATCGCCGACGCCCTGGTGCGGGCCATCGAGCTGCATCTGCTGCGCAGCGGCCGGCAGCACACCACCACCAGCGACTATATCTTCCGGTGCATCCACACGGCTCTGAGCGACACCGGCCTGGGCGACGTCGCCCAGCGCCTGGCCCGGCACCGCCACCAGCGCCAGCAGCGGCGCGAGGGCGTCAGCGTGGTCGCCGGTCCCGGCCGCCCGCCGGTCCGCTGGCAGAAGCGGTGCGTGGTCGAAACGCTCCAGCAGTGCTACGGCATAACCTGCGGCGCGGCGCGCATCGTCGCGGGCGAGGTGGAACGACGCGTGCTCTCGCTGGGTTACAGCGTCGTGTCGACGCGGCTGATACGCGAGCTGATCGAGAGCGAACTGTCGGCCTGGGGGCTGAGCTGGCCGGCGACCGACGAATCGATCGAGCCGGCCGCGGGACGGATGCACCGCGGCGACGACTGAGCCCTCGCCGCGGGCGCCGTGCGAGAAAAAACGGGTAAGCGGTCGGCTGCTGGTTGAGTCAGCAGGTGCGCCACGGCTGAAGCAGTCGACACTTGCCGAAACAACGGATTATGGATCGAGGCTCGTAATCCGCTCATGGAGGACGTGCGTCGGGGAGAGATTTCTCACGGCGCGGTTACGGGCCTCAATCCCATGATCCTCCATCCTCCGTTCCCCTGATGAGGGCGGGCCGAGTCCCACCAACGCCCATGCTCGGCTCGCCCCACCCCTTTTTTTCGCCCCCGCCAGGCCGGCCCGGCCGTTGCCGGGCCGGCGACGTGCTAGAATACTTGCGACATCGTGGACCGCTTTGCGAAAGGTTCTTGCGCATGAAACTGCCCACGTTGCAGCAGCCCGACCGTTTCGAGGGACTGTACATCTACGACTTCGGCGAGTGGACCGCCGTGGGCTACACCGCCGAGGAGATCGAGGTCCTGCTCGAAGATCCGCGCTATCGCGGCGGCAAGGTGTACAAGATTCACCACGCTCGCCCGGATGGCACGCTCGAGATCAAGGGAGTGCCGCTGGAGCGCTTCCTGCTCGAAAGCGGCATGTTCTTCTTCCGCCGGCAGCGCGAGGACGCCACGGGCGACTTCGCCGAGCTGAAACGGCTGGCCGAACAACTGCCCCCGCCCGGGCGGGCCTATCTCCACCTGGCCGACACGCAAACCGAAGGCGCCGGCCGCTACGTCACCGCCCTGATCTATCCGGCCGAATACGAGGAAGAGATGGGCCGCTGGCTGCTCGAGCTGGACTATCGCGGCGGCGACTGGGTCGAAGGCGGCCCGAGCTGCGTCAGCAACTACCAGGAGCTGGACAAGCTGGTGCTGGAGCGACAGCAGCTCTGGAGCCGGTCGACCGTGGCGACGCGCAGCCCTGAAGAAGTGCTCGCCAACGTGCGACAGGTCGTGCAGCGATGACACAACCCACCGACCAGTCCTCAGCCCATGACGCCGAACCGCGCGTCATCCGCCTCACGTCGACAACCGGCCGGCCCCCCGGGCCGCAGAGGTTCGCCCGGCGCAAGCTGCCGCGGCGATTGCTCAGCCGGCTGTGGGACCTGGGGACGTGGCTGGCGGCGCGACGCCCGATCGAGGCCGGGGCTGACGACTATCGGCGTTTCGACTATCGCACGCAGACCCGCGGCATGGGCCTGCGCATGACCGATTGGCTGCGGAACCGGCTGCGTCCGCGGTGGCTCAAACTGAGAGACCGGAAACGCCATCCGTGAACGCCCGGACCAGGCCCGAGTGTCAGTTGGTACCAGACCACCAACGAAGACCTGGCGGCCAGCCGCCCTCGGCCGCCGCGCCGGCTGCGAAGTCCGTAAGCCGGCCTAAGCCGCCTGTTCGTCGTCCAGCACGTGCAACGCAGGGGCAAGCTGGCGCAGCTCCTCGAGCCGCCGTCGGGGGAGGATCACCTCGTAAGTGGCGTGCTGGTCCTGGTACTGGCGGCAGATCACTTCGCCGTGGGTTTCGAGGAAGCTGATCGAGCGCCCGTCGGCCAGCGGCAGGCGCAGCCGCAACTGCACGCGGTGGCCGCGGACCAGCTCGTCGACGCGGGCGTGCAACTCGTCGAGGCCGACTCCAGTGCGGGCCGAGATGGGCAGCGCTGCCGGGTGGCGCTGGCGCAGGATGGTAAGCAGGGCCTGGTCGCGGACCGCGTCGATCTTGTTGAGCAGCAGCAGCGTGGGCTTGTTCAGGGCGTCCAGGCTGGCGAGCACCCGGCCGACGGCCTCGATCTGGGCCAGGGCATCCGGGTTGGCGGCGTCGACCACATGCAGCAGCAGGTCGGCGTGCATGGACTGCTG
>CAZRSM010000234.1:0-12831 GCA_964602755.1 uncultured Planctomycetales bacterium | reverse complement strand
TGAGAATGCCCGCGTCGGCACCCCCTGGGTCGAGGGAGCCACGGTCAGCGCCCGCGTGGTCGCGGCCTTCAAGACACCCAAGGTCACCGGCATCAAGTTCGAACGCCGCAAGGGTTACATGCGCAAGCTCGGCCACCGCCAGCAGATGCTGCGGGTCGAGATCGAGAAGATCAACGTCTGACTGCGGCTCAGGCCGCCAGCGACCACCATGAAGCGTATTCGGCCGGTCGGGAACGCGACGCTCGCGATCCTGGCCGGTTTGTTTTGCGCCGCGGCAACGGCGCGGGCGCAGAGCGGCGGGGCGTCGCGTTCGGCGTCGGAGCCGGCATCCGGGCCGCCGGCGCTTCAGGCGTTGCGTGCCGCAACTCGTTTCACACAAGCGGTTTACGTCGGCAACGGGCAGGAAGTTTACCCGCTGCTCGATGCGATCGGCTACCAGCGCCTGCCGCTTTCGGGGCCGCTCCCGGCGGACCCCGGCCGCCCGATGACGCCGGCGGCCGTCGCCCGTCTGGTCGACTCGCTGGGGCGCCACGGAAAGCTGCAGCTCGATCCCGAGGCGTTCAGCGTCGTCAAACGGGAGCAATTGCGCCGCTGGTTTCCCGCCGCGGCGCGCTGGATGAGCCCGCAGGACTACGCGGTCGTCATCGAGCCGGGCGGGCTGCCGGGCGACTGGCTGGGCCGACGCTGCTGCCTGGTCGTGCGGATCCGCGGCCGACGGGCGCAGATCATCGGCGGCAACCTCTTTTCGGCCATCAGGGCCGCGCCGCCGGCCGGGCCCGATGCCGCCGGCGTGGGGTAGGGCGGTCGGCCTGTCGTTTGCCAACGACCCGCCTTGGGGCCAGAATCATCACCATGCGAGCTGATGGAAGAGAGCCGGGCGAGGTGCGACCGGTCGAGATCGTGCGCCGTTTCACGGCGGCCGCCCCGGGGTCGGTGCTGATCCGCACCGGCGCCACCCACGTGTTCTGCACCGCTTCGATCGAGCCGGGCGTGCCGGAGTGGCGCGAAGCCAGCGGCGCCGGCTGGCTGACCGCCGAGTATGACATGCTGCCCGGCGCCACCGCCCAGCGGCGCAAACGCAACCGCACGCAGGTCGACGGGCGCAGCCAGGAGATTCAGCGTCTGATCGGACGCAGCCTGCGCATGGCGGTCGACCTCGAGCGGCTGGGGGCCTATACCATCTACGTGGATTGCGACGTGCTCCAGGCCGACGGCGGTACGCGCACCGCCGCCATCAACGGCGCCAGCGTGGCCGTCTGCGACGCTGTCCGGGTCGGTGCCGCTCGCGGCCTGTGGCCGGCCGACGTGCTGCGCGGGCTGGTGGGGGCGGTTTCGGTCGGCGTCGTCGACGGGCGCGTGCTGGTCGATCTGGACTACTGCGAGGACGTCGCCGCCGCGGTGGACTGCAACCTGGTCATGACCGAGCAGGGACGCTGGATAGAGGTGCAGGCCACCGGCGAGCAACAGACCTTCACGGACGAGCAGTTGACCGAGATGCTGCGGCTGGGACGCGCCGGCATCGAACACCTGCTGGCAGCCCAGCGGGCGGCCTTGGATCAGGGAGCAGAGGCATGAACGCCGTCCGGCAAACCGACGGTGCGCGGCCGAGCGGCGCGCGAGTTCGTCGCGGGTCGCTGCGTCTGGCGGTGCTGCTGGTGGCCTGCGGGCTGTGTGCCGGCGCCTGGGCGGGGCCGTTCGGGCGCGACAAGGAGCAGGACATCTGGGCCATCCGCTGCGTGAGCCTCACCGGGGCGCAGCGGTTTCAGCGGGCCGAGCAGTACGCCGAGCTGCTGCGCAAGGTCAAGGGCCTGAGGCCCAGGCTGGTGCAGGTGCTGCACGTCGAGGACGAGAGCCGCGTCTACTACGGCAAGTACAAGCGCGTCTACGACAAGCGCAAGAAGACCGAGAAGTTCAAACCCGACCCCAAGCGCGACCTCGAGCTGGTGCGCATGCTGTCGATGGACGTGCGCACCGAAACCGGCCAGGTGCGGCCGGTCTGGCCGTTCATCTACGCCACGCTCGAACCGCTGCCGATGGGCCGCTCCAGCCATCCCGAGTGGGAGCTGCGCAACGCGCCGGGCTACTACTCGTTGCAGGTGGCCGTCTTCTACAACACCGAACAGATGCGCCAGCGGCGCTACGCCGCCGAGCAGTACTGCAAGCTGCTGCGCGAGAAGGGCGAGGAGGCCTACTTCGACCACGGTGAGACCAACAGCTCGGTGTGTATCGGCGCGTTCCCCAAGAGCGCCATCCAGACCTATCAGGAAGAAGACCCGCTGACGGGTGTGATCCGGGTACGCAGCCGCATCGTAGACCGGCGCATGCTGGCCTTGCAGAAGAAGTACCCCTACAACCTGCACAACGGCCGTATCTTCTACGAGGTGGCTCGCGATCCCAAGACCGGCAAGAAGATCCGCACGCCGCACGGTTCGTTCCCGGTGATCATCCCGCACCCTGCCAGCGACCAGGACCGCCGATCGCGACCATGAGAGAAATCCTTATCGCCACCGGCAACGCGGGCAAGCTGCGCGAAATCGGGCAGTTGACGGCGCATCTGCCCCTGCGCTGGCGCTGGCTGGCCGAGTTCGCCGACCTGCCGCCGGCGGTTGAGGACGGCCATACTTTCGCCGAGAACGCCCGTCGCAAGGCGTTGCACTACGCCGGGCTGACCGGGCTGCTGACGCTGGCGGACGACTCGGGCCTGGAGGTGGACTGTCTCGACGGCCGGCCGGGAGTGCATTCCGCCCGCTTCGCCGGACCGCAGCGCGACGATGCGGCCAACAATCGCAAGCTGATCGGGCTGCTGGCCGGCGTGCCGCGCCAGCGGCGCACGGCGCGCTTCCGGTGTGCCATGGCCCTGGCGCGTCCCGGCGCGGTGCTGGCCGAGACCGCCGGCAGCCTCGAGGGCCTGATCGTCGACGAGCCGCGCGGCACCAACGGCTTCGGCTACGACCCGCACTTCTGGCTGCCGCAGCGCGGGCTGACGCTGGCCGAACTGAGCGCCGACGAAAAAAACGCCATCAGCCACCGCGGCCAGGCCCTGCGCGCCATGATCGCCGCGCTGGAGACGCTCTGAAGCCGGCCGGCAGGCGGTTTGTGGCACGCCACCGGCGGCCGGCGGCTCAGCGGCCGGGCGGCACGTAGCCCGGCAGTTGCGATTCTTCGCCGAAGAAGAACGCCTCCATGTGCGGTTTGAGCACGGCGTTGGCCGCGTCGCTGGTGGGGTCGAGGTGGTACTCGTTGATCACCATGCGCATGTGGTCGGTCCACATCTCCCAGGCCGGGGCGGAAACCGATTTGAGTATGCGGTCGCGCAGCTCGGGACCGCCGATCAGCAGGGCCATGCGCAACGCGCGGTCGCCTTGCGGGGTATCGGGATCGATCGCCGGCAGCTCCTGCTTGAGCTTGGCGCACATCACGGTCTTGGAGGCCATTGTCGCTACTCCTTGGGACTCGGCGTCGTCGCGGCCGGCCCGGGGCCGCCGCGTCCATTTCGTATCCTGATGGTACCACTTTGCACGCCGCTTGGCAGCCGGGCGGGCCGGAGAGCAGAACCGCGCCGCGTGACCGCACCCGTGTGGCCGAGCTATGATGCCGCGACGCGCGACGGTTGTTCAGCCGCGGGCCGGCCGCCCTCCCCGGCACCTGGGGGGTAGCCGCTCCCGACTGGCCGATGCGCCGGTTGCGAACCCTGGGCAGTCGAGGGCGACTGCCCCACGGATCGAGGAAGGCAATGGCGGTCGACTGCCGCCGGACAAAGCCAAGACGGCATCTCCGCGGCAGGCGGGTGGTGCCCGGAAGCCGTCGTGAGCCTGGGGAGTGGTCTGTGTTGAATCGGCAGAGCTGGTCGACGATGGTCCGTGCTGCGGTGCTGGCGAGCCTGGCGCTGGTTTCGACCGCGCTGGCTGACGCCGGCGAGACCACGGCGGTGCGGCTGGTGGTGGTCACGCCCGACGGCCCCGACGACCAGCCGGCGTCGATATATTGCAGCCTCTCGACCGACGGTTGGCCCGCAGGCGGTCGCGAGCTGCGCCGCGTGGCGCCCAACCTCTACGCCACCACGCTGCGCCTGCCGGCCGGGCAGCAGGTGGAGTACAAGTTCCTGCGCAGCCGCTCGTGGCGGACCGTTGAGAAGGGGTCCCGGGGCGAGGAGCTGCCCAATCGCCGGCTGCAGGTACTCCGCGACGTCGCGCAGCAGGTCGTGCTGCACCAGGTGGCCTGTTGGGCCGACCGCCCACGTCCCGCGGTGGCGGTGGCGTTCAACTCGCCGCCGTCGGCCAAGGCGGCCCCGCGAGCCAGCACGCTCAGCGGCACCATCCGCGTGCACGAGCATTTCCGCTCGCCGCAGCTCGACAACGAGCGCACCATCGTCGTCTATCTGCCACCCGGTTACGACCGCCAGCCGGCCCGACGCTACCCCGTGCTCTACATGCACGACGGCAACAACATCTTCGATGTGCGCAGCTCGGCCAACGGCGTGGAGTGGGGCGTCGACGAAGCCTGCCAGCGGCTCATCGCGCAGGGGCGCCTGCAGGAGCTGATCGTGGTGGGCATCTACAACACGCCGCAGCGTATCGCCGAGTACACGCCGTTCGTCGACCGCAAGTACGGCGGCGGCCGCGGCGACGCTTATCTCGACTTCCTGTGCGATACCGTCAAGCCGTTTGTCGATCGGACCTATCGCACACTGCCCGACCGCGAGCACACCGCGATCGCCGGTTCGTCGCTCGGCGGACTGATCTCCATCTATGCCCTGTTCGAGCGGCCGCAGGTTTTCGGCCGGGGGGCCGCGGTTTCGCCGGCGCTGTGGTGGGCCGACCGGGCGGTCCTGCGCTACCTGCGCCGGGTGCCGCCACCGCCGGACCTGCGCCTGTGGATCGACATCGGCACCGCCGAGGGCCGCCCGCCCGGCCCGCAGGAGCGCCATCCGCCGGCGGTGCGTGACTGCCGGGCGCTGGTGCAGGTGCTGCGGGAGCGGGGCTTTGTGCCCGAGCGGGACTTTCATTTCGAGCAGATCGAGGGCGGGCGACATCACGAGCGTGACTGGGCCGCGCGGATCGAGCGTGTGCTCCTTTATCTCTTTGCAAGCCGGACGCCGGCCAGCGCACCGGCCGCGTCGGGACCCGCGCCGCCCGGTTCTCGCCGCGGCGCGCCGCCGGCTACGGAGCCGGGCGCGGCTTGGGCAGGGCGTTGAGGTCGATGTTGCCGTGGACCAGCTGCAGGCGCTTGTTGGCGCCGTTGAGGGCGTACATCGACATCTGCCGCGAGGCGGCGTCGACGATGACCACGCCTTCCTGCGAGTTGGTCAGTTGCATGGTCAGCATGATGTAGTCGCCGGAGCGGTCGGTCTGGCCGATGGCGTGGGCGGTGGAAGGCAGGCTGGTGACCAGCAGCAGCCCCACCAGCAGAATGCAGGCGGTGACACTGAGCACGGCGATGGCCAGCG
This sequence comes from uncultured Planctomycetales bacterium, assembly GCA_964602755.1. Lineage (GTDB taxonomy): Bacteria > Planctomycetota > Phycisphaerae > UBA1845 > Fen-1342 > JALSRY01. Next base: position 7,385 of record CAZRSM010000234.1, on the reverse strand, counting down.
AGCGGTTGTCGATTCCAGCGTGGCGGTCGTTCATCGCGGTCTAGCCCCGGTTGTGCCTGAAATCGCGTTCGAGGTCGCGCGAGCCGGCGTAGCGCAGCAGCTTGGCGCCGCGCTCGTAGTAGAGCACGTGCAGCAGCCGGTTGCGCACGTCGATGATGTAGAGCGCGTCGTGCTGGTCCTGGATTTCGCCGGCCACGATCATGTAATCCTGGGCCAGGCTGGCTACCTGGGCATTGGCGGCCGGCAGCGAGTAGGAACACAGCACGATGCCCGTGGCCAGCATCAGGTTCAGGCAGATCAGCACGGCCAGCCAGGTGTTCTTGTTCATGGTGTTACCTCGCGGCGCGGCGATGAGGCTATTTCCTTTCGCCGGACTGACGGTGCGGGTTCTTCAGCCCCAGCGCCAGCGTACCGGCGGCGAACAGGAAGGCGAAGACCCACGGTACCCAGATGCGCTTGTGCGAGAGTCCCTGCACGTCGTAGGGCGGGTAGCGCTCTTCCGGGGGCTTGGCGAAAGCCGGCGGGGCCAGCAACCCGATCAGCAGGACTGCCATGGGGATCAAACGCAGCAGACGGCCGGGCCGTTTCATATGGAACGCTCCTGAGTCCTTGCTTGACCGATGGTTATGGTATCGGGGCGCCGGCGGTGGTACAAGCCGCCGGCCGGGACGCCATCTGGATCCCCGGCCCCATAAAACGTGGGTCGGCAGTGCACGAGCGGCCACGCGGGGCGCCGGCAGCCGGGGCGTGCTTGAGCGGAAGTCGGCCAGCGGCTATCGTGACACGAAAGCCGGAGGCCTCCGACCCTCCGCGCCAGCGGCGCCTGCTTGCATTAGCGGAGTGCAGGCGCGCCGCGCCTTCCAACGTTTCCACAATGCAATGAGGTTGTGAGGACGCAATGAGCAAGTCGGTACGCAAAGTCATCATCATGGGGGCTGCGGGGCGCGATTTTCACGATTTCAACGTCTATTGGCGCGACAATCCGGATTACCAGGTGGTGTGCTTCACGGCCACCCAGATCCCTGACATCGAGGGGCGCACCTATCCGCCCGAGCTGTCCGGACCGCGCTACCCCGAGGGCATCCCCATCTACGCCGAGGAAGACCTGCCCCGGCTCATCGACGAGCACGGCGTGGACTTGTGCGTGCTGGCCTATTCCGATCTTTCGCACCAGACCGTCATGCACAAGGCGTCGCTGGTGACCGCCTGCGGGGCCAACTTCCAGCTCCTGGGCCACCGCGCCACCATGCTCAAGAGCAGCAGGCCCGTGATCGCGGTGACCGCCGTCCGCACCGGCTGCGGCAAGAGTCAGACCTCGCGCGCCGTGGTCAAGATCCTCAAGGCCGCCGGCAAGCGCGTGGCCGCCATCCGGCACCCCATGCCCTACGGCGATCTGCGCAAGCAGGTCTGCCAGCGCTTCGCCGAGCTGGCCGACCTCGACCGCTACGAGTGCACTATCGAAGAACGCGAGGAGTACGAGCCGCACATCGTGGCCGGCAACGTCATCTTCGCCGGCGTAGACTACGCCCGCATCCTGGCCGAGGCCGAGAAGGAAGCCGACGTGATCCTCTGGGACGGCGGCAACAACGACATGCCCTTCTATAAGCCCGACCTGTACATCACGGTGGTCGATCCGCACCGCCCCGGGCACGAGCTGGCCTACTACCCCGGCGAGACCAACCTGCGCATGGCCGACGTGGTCATCATCAACAAGATGGACACCGCCAGGCCGGAAGATATCGAGACCGTGCGGGCCAACGTCGCCGCGGTCAATCCGCAGGCCACCGTCATCGAGTGCAACTCGCCGCTGACCGTCGACGACGCCGACTCGATCAAGGGCAAGCGCGTGCTGTGCGTGGAGGACGGGCCCACCGTCACGCACGGCGAGATGCCCTACGGGGCAGCCTACGTCGCGGCCAACAAGTACGGCGCCGCCGCCCTGGTCGACGCCCGGCCGTTCGCCGTCGGTTCGATCAAGGCCACCTTCGAGAAGTACCCGCACTGCACCGAGGTGCTGCCGGCGATGGGCTACGGCGCCACGCAGATCAGGGAGCTGGAGGAGACCATCAACGCCAGCGACTGCGACCTGGTGGTCATCGGCACCCCCATCGACCTGGGCCGCATGCTCAAGATCAACAAGCCCCACCTGCGGGTGCGCTACGAACTGGAAGAGCGCCAGCCCGGCCAGCTCGAGGCCGCCATCAGGAAGGTGCTCTAGCCCCGATCGTCCTCAGGGGGCCGGCTGCCTGGGCCGGCCCCTTTCGTCTTGTTCTCCAGACGCCGCCCGCCCTCGGCCGAATCGGCGGGCGCCGGCCAGGTGCGGTCGTTGCCCGACGCGCTGGAGCCGTGGCCCCTGCGTGGAGCGGGCCGCGGTGGGCCGCCGGCCGGGTGGAGCCCAGCGGTCTTGCTGATTCGCGCGGGCCGGTCGGGCGGGACTGGTCAGTTCCGGCGACCGAGGCGAGAATGGTCCCCTGGGGCTGTCCGGGGTGCGGTGCGTCCCCGGCGGCCAGGAGTACCCGACCGAGCCACGCAACCGGCCCCGCCGCGGGCGGCCAGGGAAGCAGAGGCGATGTCAGCTAATCTTTGCGAACACTGCACCGGCATGTGTTGCCGCTACGTGGCCTTGCCGATCGAGGAGCCGGAGTCGCGCGAGGACTTCGACGACATCCGCTGGTACATCATGCATGAAGGCGTGTCGGTCTTCGTCGAGGACGGCCAGTGGTACATCTACTTCCTGGCCGATTGCCGGCACCTCCAGCCCGACTACCGCTGCGGGATCTACCAGACCCGCCCGCGCATCTGCCGCAACTACACCACGGACAATTGCGACTACCACTCGGGCGAATACGGCTGGGAGCAGCACTTCACCTGCCCCGAGCATCTTGACGAATACCTGCGCACGCGCCCGCCGGCAACCGGTACACGCCGTCGGCCCACCAGCCGGCGCGGCGTGCGGGTCCGGCGTCGCCCGCGGCCGGCGCAGGCGGACATTGCCGGCGTGCCGTTGCCGGTGTTGGAGGAGCGGCCATGAAGATCCAGTCGCCGCCGGGCATGCGCGATTTCTACCCCGAGGACATGCGCCTCGAGCGCTGGCTGTTCGACAACTGGCGCCAGGTCTCGCAGGCCTTCGGCTTTTGCGAATACGACGGCCCGATCTTCGAGTTCCTCGATCTGTACACGCTCAAGAGCGGCGAAGGCATCGTTTCCGAGCTGTTCACCCTCGAGGACCGCGGCGGGCGGCATTTCGCCATTCGTCCCGAAATGACGCCCACGCTGGCCCGCATGGTCGCCGCCCGGGCCAATACCCTGCCGCGACCGATCAAGTGGTTCAGCATCCCGCGCATGTGCCGGGCCGAAAAGCCCCAACGCGGCCGGCTGCGCGAGTTCTTCCAGTGGAACATCGACATCCTCGGCTCGCAGGACCCCCTGTCCGATGCCGAGGTGATCGCCTGCGCGGCGGCGTTTTTCGAGCGCATCGGCGTGGGGCCGGACGAGGTCGAGATCCGCGTCAACAGCCGCGAGGTGGCCACCGCGGCGCTGGCCAGCCTGGGCATCGCGCCGCAGGCCAGTCTGCGGGCCTTCGAGCTGATCGACCGCGCCGATCGGCTCAGCCCCGACGAGTTCGCCAAGGCCTGGAACGACCAGTACGGAGAGGTCATAGCCGCTGACGACCTGCGCGTTTTTCTGGACCGGGCCGACCGCGACCACTGCCTGGCGCTGGCTGAGCAGGCCGGTCCCGAGGGCCGCCATGCGGCCGACCTGCACCGTACGCTCTGGCAGCGGCTGGCGGAGTTCGGCGTGGCGGGCTTTTGCCGCTTCGACCTCAAGACGGTGCGCGGCCTGGCTTACTACACCGGCGCCGTCTTCGAGGCCCACGCCCGGCACGGCAGCTTGCGCGCCTTGCTCGGCGGCGGACGCTACGACGACCTGACCGGCCTGCTCGACGGACCGCGCGTGCCGGGCGTGGGTTTCGGCATGGGCGACGCCCCGGTGATCGAGTTCTTGCGCGAGCTGGGTCGGCTGCCGGAGTTGGGCGATAAATTGGACGTCTTCCTGATCGACGCGGACGCCGAGCTGCTGCCGCGGGTGCTCGAGCTGGCGGGCCAGTTGCGCCGCGCCGGCCTGCAGGTCGACTTTTCGTACAAGCGTCAGAGCGTCGGCAAACAGTTCAAGCAGGCCGCTGCGCGCGGCGCCCGGTACGCGATCGTGGTCGGCAACGAGCTGACACAGCGCGGCGAGCTGACCGTGAAGAACCTCCAGACCGGCCGGCAGGTCAGCGTTGCCGTCGAGCGCCTGATTGAGCGGCCGGCCGCCGCCCTGAGCGAGATATGAGCACGCAAGCGGGACTGATCCTGGCGATCGAGACGTCCGACCTGATCGGCAGCGTGGCGCTGGGCCGCGCAGGCGAAGTGCTCGAATACCGCCGCCTGTCGGCAGACCGCCGACACACCGCCGAGCTGGTACCCGCGATCCGGGACGTGCTGTGCGCCCGCGGGCTGAAGCTCGCCGACGTCGACGTGCTGGCCTATTCGGCCGGGCCGGGCAGTTTCACCGGTTTGCGCATCGCGGCCACCGTGGCGCGCATGATGCACTCGACCGTCGGGGCCAGCGTGGTGGCCGTGTCCACGCTCGAAGCCATCGCCCGCAACCTGCTCGATGCCGCGGCCCAGCCGGCGCGGGTTGTGCCGGTCATCGACGCCCGCCGCGGGCAGGTCTACGGGGCGGTCTACGAGCTGCGTCCCGACAAGACGCTCGCGCGGCTGGTCGACGCCGGCCTGTTCACGCCGGCGGAACTGATCGCGGCGGTCACTGCGCCGGCAGTCGTGGTGGGGCCGGGCCTGCGGCAATACGCCGAGGAGTTCCGTGCCGGCGGGGTGGAGCTGGCCGATCCACAAACGTGGCCGCCATGTGCGCGGCAGGTGCTGGCCGTGGGTCAGCGTCTGGCGGCAGAGGGGAGCTTCTGCGAGCCGCACGAGATCGTCCCATGCTACATTCGTCCGCCGGAGTGTGAGGAGGTCTACGAACAGCGCCGCGCCGCCGCCCGGCGCCGCCGAGGCGAGTAGGGCGCCACAAGGTGGGCGTTGCCCACCAGGAATGCCGGATGGCCGGTTCTCGTGCGGGACGGCGATGTTCTCTGGCTCTTCGCCCCCTTCGTAGCCCCATTGGCGGGCAGCGCCCATTCCATGTGCCGTCTGCGTCCCTTCGCCCCGGCAACTATCGTCACATTCGCACCAACGAATGAATCATGCGGGGTTTGCCCCGCAGGCCACGGGCTTGCTACACTGGACGGAATCCGACCGGGCCGTGGGTCCGGACGCGGGGGGCGAACCGGCTAGCGGGGAAGCGGCGTGGAAAACAAACTCATTCGGGTTCACGGGGCGCGGCAGCACAACCTCCAGAACATCGACGTGGACATCCCACGCGAGCGTCTGGTGGTCATCACGGGCCTGAGCGGCTCGGGCAAGAGCAGCCTGGCGTTCGATACCATCTACGCCGAGGGACAACGCAAGTACGTCGAGTCGCTCAGCGTGCATGCCCGGTTGTTTCTCGAACAGGTGGGCAAGCCCGACGTCGATCGCATCGAAGGCCTGCCGCCGACGCTGGCCATCGAACAGCGCGCCACCGCCCCCAATCCACGCTCCACCGTGGCCACCACCACCGAGATCTACGACTTTCTGCGGCTGCTCTTCGCGCGCGTGGGTCAGCCACACTGTCCCAACTGCGCGGTGCCACTGGTGAGCCGCACGGTCGACCAGATGGTCGACGCCGTGGGGACCTACGGGCCGGGGGTGAAGATCATGGTGCTGGCGCCGCTGGCCCGTGGCAAGCGCGGCGACCACAGCCAACTGCTGCGGCGTATCCAGCGCGAGGGTTTCGTGCGGGCCAGAGTCAACGGCGAGCTGGTAGACGTGGCCGAGCTGGAGGCCCTCTCGGCGTCGCGCAAGGTCGACATCGACGTGGTGGTCGACCGGCTGGTGCTCAAACCCGAGATCCGCCATCGCCTCGCCGACGCGCTCGAGCTGGCTTTGTCGCTGGCCGACGGCACGGTGGTGGTCAGCCGGCTCGACGAACGGGACGGCGAGAGCTGGGTGGACGAGACCTTCAGCGAACGCCACACGTGCAGCACCTGCGGCTTCGCCGTGCCCGAGCTGGCGCCGCGCATGTTCAGCTTCAACTCGCCCTACGGGGCCTGCGAGGCCTGTTCGGGGCTGGGCACCACGCTGCGTTTCGATCCCGACCTGATCGTGGTCGACGAGGATCGTTCGCTGGCCGGCGGGGCGATCGGCCCGTGGACTTCGAGCGGCAAACGCGTCGGGGTCACCTATCAACGCATCATCAGGAGCCTGTGCAGCGCCTTCGGTGTCCAACCCGAGACGCCTTTCAAGAACCTGCCCGACGACCTGCGCCGCATCGTGCTGTTCGGCAGCAAACCGCGCGACCGCGAGCAGTACGGCGTCGAGTTCGAGGGCGTGATCCCCAGCCTGCAACGCGGCCGCAAGGCCGGCGGGGCCGACAACGGCCGCGGCAAGCTGGCCAACTGGATGTCGGAGGTGGTCTGTCCGGCTTGCGGGGGGGCGCGCCTGCGCCGCGAGGCGTTGGCGGTGCGCGTCGGCGACCGCAACATTCACCAGATCACGCAGCTTACCATCGGCGACGCGCAGGAGTGGTTCGAGCAGTTGCACTTCGAGGGCGACGCCGGCCCGGTGGCCGAGCCGATCACCAGCGAGATCGTGCGCCGCTTGCGGTTCATGAACGAGGTGGGGCTGGAGTACCTGGCGCTCGACCGGGCCAGCGCCACGCTCTCGGGTGGCGAGGCCCAGCGCATCCGCCTGGCGACGCAACTGGGAGCCGGGCTGGTCGGCGTGTGCTACGTGCTCGACGAGCCGACCATCGGCCTGCACCAGCGTGACAACCAGCGGCTGCTGTCTTCGATCCGCCGGCTGGTGGACATCGGCAACACTGTCATCGTGGTCGAGCACGACGAAGACGTCATCCGGGCCGCCGACTACCTGATCGACATGGGGCCGGGGGCCGGCCTGCACGGCGGGCGGGTGATCGCGGCCGGCGAGCCGCAGCAGGCCCTCGGCTCGGGCCGCTCGATCACCGGCAAGTATCTCACCGGCGAGTACGAGATCCCGCTGCCCGAGCAGCGTCGCCAGCCACGGCGCAGCGACTATCTCAAGATCATCGCTGCCGCGGCCAACAACCTCAAACGCATCGACGTGGCCTTTCCGCTGGGGGTCTTCTGCGTGGTCACCGGCGTGTCGGGCAGCGGCAAGAGCTCGCTGGTTTCGCAGACGCTGCTGCCGGCGTTGCGGCGCCGGCTCTACAAGTCGCGCGAGACGCCCGGAACCCACGAGCGGCTGGTCGGCGCCAGCAAGATC
>CAZRSM010000233.1:0-1755 GCA_964602755.1 uncultured Planctomycetales bacterium | reverse complement strand
CCCGTGGGAGCAGATCTTCTACGGCGAGTTCGACGGCCGCCGGCGCAAACGCGTGCTCGTCAAGGTAATCGGCGAGTAGCCCCTGGCCGTCACCGTGCCGACGCAGCCAGCTCGCGCAGCAGGCGGGCGTGCGCGGCCCGGCTCCCGGCCAGCACCGGCAGTTCCCGCCCGACGCCGGCCGCCGGGTCGAGCGGGAGGATCGCCGCTCCGTCGGGCGCGGTCACGACCCCGCCGGCCTCCGTGACCAGCAGTAGCCCCGCCGCGATGTCCCACAGCTTGGGGTTGCCCGCGGCCGCGGCGTCGAGCTGGCCGGCGGCCACCATCGCCAGGTGCAACGCGACCGAGCCGTAGTTGCGGACGACGTGCCGCTCGACCACCAGGCTCACCAGCCTGCGCGTGGCCTCCCGCCGGGCGCTGGGAACCGCCACGAGCAGCTTGTCGGGCGGCGCCGCCGGCGGGTCGGCGTCGCAGCCGTGAACCGCCGCCGGGCGGCCGTTGATCCGGGCCCCGCCGCCCAGCGCCGCCGTGTACATCAGGTCGGCGATCGGCTCGTACACCGCACCGGCCACCGGCACGCCGCCACGCATCGCCGCCACCGAACAGGAAAACGACGGCACGCCGCGGATGTAGTTGCGCGTTCCGTCGATCGGGTCGATGATCCACCAGATCTCGGAATCGGGCGGTGCCGCGGAGGGGCCGCTGTCGGCCTCGGCGGATTCCTCACCCACAAACGCATCGTCCGGCCGCTGCGCGCGGAGATGGGCCACGATGGCGCGCTGGGCCGCGATGTCGATCTCGGTGACTTCGCTGCGATCCCCCTTGAGGCTCACCACCTGCGTGCGACCGAACGCTTCGCGCGCCACGGCGCCGCCGACGCGTGCGGCGGACTCGGCGAGCCGGCGCAGCGCTTCGGCCGCGGCGGCGGGAAGCGGCTCGGGGCGGCCGGCCGGGCTCAACGCTTGCGCCTCCGGTCATCATCGCGGCGGCCGGAGCTCTGCGACAACTCGTCGGCCTTTTTCTGGAGCTCTTCCGCCTGCTCGGCCAGCCGCTTGAAGACCCGGCCGATCGGGCCGGGAGCCTTCTTCGGCTTGGACGCCTGGGGCCCCTCGCGCTCCTGGCGTTCCTTCTCGGCCTTGAGCTGCTTGCGGATCAGGATCGACTCGCCGATGCCGAAGACGTTGGTGGCGAACCAGTAGAGATTCAGCCCCGACGGCCAGTAGTAGAACATGAGCGGGAACAGCACGGCCATCATGTACGACATCATCTGCTGCTGGCGGAGCTGGTCTTCGGGCGACATGCCGCTGTGCCGCTGGTGCTGGGGCGCCTGGGCCGCCTTGAGTTTGGCATCCATGCCCGGCTTGGGCATGTACTTCTGCTGGAGCCACATGCTCACGCCCATCAGCAGCGGCAGCAGGTTGATCGACGGAATGTCGCTGAACATGCGGCCGATCAGCGGCAACTGCCCCAGAAGAGGAATCGTGATCGGATGGGCGAACTTGATGAACTGGTCCGGCGAAGCCAGGTCGGTGATCCACCACGGATCGAACATCGCGTGGCGCAGATGGACGTCGGTGTTGAGCGCGGTCCACAGCGAGATCAGGATCGGCATCTGGATCAGCATCGGCACCATGCCGATCACGCCGGCCATCGGGTTGACGCCTTCCTTGGCGTAGAGCTTCATCGTCTCCTGGTTCTGTTTCTGCCGGTCGTTGGGGTACTTCGCCTTGATCGCGGCGATCTGCGGTTGCAGCCGGG
>CAZRSM010000232.1:0-1814 GCA_964602755.1 uncultured Planctomycetales bacterium | reverse complement strand
AACGGTTAACCATTCGGGTGCTTGACTTCATGCCGCCTGCCCTGCTCACTGCGATCTTTTTCTCCGCGGCGGTCGTACCGGCGCCGTGGCCGGCTGAGATGGCCCAGTATTTCTCGCCCGACGGCGCCATCGAGCTAGGGAGCTACGTGGGCGCTTGGCGGCTGATCGTGGCCGACGGTGCTTTGCCGTCAGGCGAAAATCATCCGGCCGCGAAGCCCAGCGGCAAAGGCGGAGGCCCAGACCGAGCGGCGGGGCCGGCGCCGCCGAGTGAAAAGCAAATCGCCGCCGCCGACCACGTGATGTTTCCCCTGAGCCTCAGTGACCTCGGCTTCGATCCACAGCCGAAGACCGCCTGGTTCGTCCGGCGCTTTTTCGTGCCCGCCGATGCCTGGCGCGGGACGTGGCTGCTGACCTCGCCCTGGGGACGCGGCCGGATCGACGCGTGGCTCAACGGCCGCCGCCTGGGGCCAGTGGAGGGCGGCTCGCCGTGGAGTGTGCGCGTGCCGGGCGAGCTGCTGCGGCGCGGGCGCGAGAACATCATCGCCCTGCGGCTTGCGGCCACCGACGCCGAGCCGCGGCCCGGCCTTTCGCGCAGCTCGCTGATGCTTCGGCCGATGACCGCCGCCGACGCCTGCGATTTGCGGGTGAACGCCCGTTCAGACCGGCGCGGCCGTTTCACCATCGACGCGCGCCTGCACAACCGCGGCGATTCTGCGATCGACGCGGAGCTGACCGTCTTTGCCAATGATGGCCGCCCGCTTTCATCCGCCGCGGTCGCTGTCCCAGCGGGCGGCACAGCGTCGGCGGCGCTGAGAGGAGAAGTGGTCGATGAGCGGCTCATGCGAGTCGTGGCGGCGCTGACTTCGCGCGACCGTCGGGTTCGACCGGGCCGGCTGGTGCGCTTCGTCCGCTGCGATGATTTCGCCGGCCCACGCCAGGCCGTGGTGCTCAGCGGCACATGGCAGGTCGCGGCGATCGGCGCGGCTGATGCCCCCGCTCCAGCTCATCCGCCGTGGTTTGGCGCGGCCGGCCGTCCGCAGGCCTCGGCGACGCACGGCCAAGGGGCGCACGGACAACCGGCGTGGCGGCCGTATCCAGTGCCACACTGGCCGCGTGACCCGTTCAAGGAGTTGGGTGCGAAGGGGACGCTGTGGTTCCGCTGCCGTTTCCGCGACCCTCATCTGACCACCGACCGCCTGGCCCTGCGCTTCGATGCCGTGCGCTATCGCTGCGACATCTACCTCAATGGCGAGCACCTGGCCAGCCACGCCGAGGGCTACAGCCCCTTCGTCATCGATGTCACCGGCAAGCTGCGCGAGGACAATGAGCTGGCCGTGCGGCTGCTGCCGCCGAGCACTCTGCGCGACGCCGAGGGCCGCTACCTGCTGCCGTACTACTATCCGCCGGCGATATGGCAAGACGTTTGGCTGCTGGGCTTGCCGGTGGTGCGGGCGGAAAATGTCGCGGTGCGGACGTCGGTGCGGCGGCGTAGGATTGCCGCAGTCGTCGAGGTGGTCAATGCGTCCGGGCGAGCGCAGCGGATCACGGCGCGGGTCGAGGTGTGGGATGGCCGCGAGCGTGTCTTGCGCCTGCCCGCTGCCCGGGCCAGCATCGCCGGCGGCGCGAGGGCGCGGATGACGTGCGCCGCCGAGTGGCGGCGGCCGCGGCTCTACTGGCCGCACGACCCGCATCTGTACGCCCTGATCGTGACGCTGACCGACCCCTCGGACGAGCTGCTGGACCGCACCAGCCTGCACTTCGGCTTCCGCGAGGTGTGGGTCGATGGGCGCGATATTTCCTACAACGGCCGGCGG
>CAZRSM010000231.1:0-2496 GCA_964602755.1 uncultured Planctomycetales bacterium | reverse complement strand
CGGGGCGGTGCCGACCGAACGAGTGCAAGAGTGGGTGAGGATTCTCAGGAGGTTGTTGTGAAACGGAAAGCATTTACCCTTATTGAGCTGCTGGTAGTGGTGGCGATCATCGCACTGCTGATCTCCATCCTGCTGCCCAGCCTCTCGCGTGCCCGTGAGCTAGCGAAACGGGCGGTGTGCTCATCGAACCTGCGCGGCATCGGGCAGGGCATGCACATTTACGCCAACGACAACGCCGAGTGGTTCCCGATGCACTTCTTCGTGCCGGGCCAGATCACCGCCGGGCCGCCCTCGATCGGGCGGGTGGACTACGTGGGTTCCCTGGGCTACAGGTACCACGAGCCCACCACGCGTTCGACCAACAGCCAGGAGTCGCATCCCAGCCGTTCGCTGTTCCTGATCATCACCAGCGGCGCGCAGGCCGCGGGCAGCTTCGTCTGCCCGAGCTCGTCGGATACCGAGGACGACATGCGCAACCGCGGCCCCTACAATCCGCAGGGTGGCAGCGGTGGCGAGAGCGCTGCCCGTCCCGGCAAGACGCGCTTCGACTTCGCCGGCTATGACAAGCTGAGCTACAGCTACCAGGTCCCCTACGGCCGCCGCGGCAAGCCGCGCGAGACGCTCGACACGCGCATGGCCATCTCGGCGGACAAGGGGCCCTACTTCGACGCCGGCAGCGAGCGCGACGGCGGCTCCGGTGCCCCGGCCGACGAGCGCAACGACGTGCAGGTGCCGCAGTGGTCGGGTGACGTGGTCGACATCATCAACCGGCCGAACGAGGACTGGCGGCCCTACAACAGCCGCAACCACAACACCGAGGGCCAGAACGTGCTGTATATCGACACGCACGTGGACTTCAAGCGCAAGCCGCTGGGCGGCGTGCAGAAGGACAACATCTACACGGCGCTGACCGGCAACTGGACCGACCAGATCAACTACGTGATCGGTCAGGTCACCGACGGGGGCCAGAATATCGTTCCGGCCACCCAGACCGACTCGTACCTGGTGCCGTAACGCCGCGCGGCAAGAGCCGGCAGCTGAGAGCCTGCCAGGCGGGGCGACGGTCATGAGGGCCGTACGCCCCGCTTCGCTTTTTCGAGGGCCGCGCCGCGACGGCCCGGGGGCGGCCGGCGGGGCGGTTCGCGCGGGTGCTTGTTTTGGCTGCCCGGTTGGTGATAGGATTAACGCAAGCGGCCCCGGGGCGCGGGAACGGCGCCTCCGCCCAGCAAGAGCACCACTCTTTCGGCGAAACGGAGCAGTAGTGAGCATCGACCCGCACAAGATGGACGACGACGAGCTGAAACTCGAACTCGACCGCGAGTTGAGCGAGTTTTCCCCCGAGGATCTCGGGTTGATGGACGGCATCCAGCCCGACGTGCCGAAGCCCGACGAGCGCGGCCGGCTCGTGGGACGCGTCGTCTCGATCCGCGGTGACGACGTCTTCGTCGACGTCGGCGGGAAGAGCGAGGCCGTCGTCAAGGCAGACGAGTTCCCGCCCGACCAGCCGCCGCAGCCCGGCCAGCAGCTCACCTTCATCGTCCAGGGCACCGATGCGGATTCGGGCCTGTTGCGACTCTCGCTGCGCGAGGCCAAGCGCGAGGCCGAGTTCGAGTCGCTGCAGGTCGGCGACGTGATCGAGGCGCGCGTAACCGGCGTCAATCTGGGCGGGCTCGAGCTGCTCGGCCCCAGCGGGATCCGCGTCTTCATGCCCAAGAGCCAGGTCGAGCTCGAGCGCGTCGAGGACTTCACGCCGTACATCGGCCGGCGGCTCGAGTGCCAGGTCACCGAGGTCAATCGCAAGGGCAAGTCGCTGGTGGTCAGCCGGCGCAAGATCCTCGAGCGCCGACGCGAGGAGGCCCGCGAGCAGCTCAAGTACTCGCTGGCCGAGGGGCAGGTCCGCCGCGGCATCGTGCGCCGCCTGGCCGATTTCGGGGCCTTCGTCGATCTGGGTGGGATCGATGGCCTGGTGCACATCAGCGACATGAGCTACGGCCGCATCAAGCACCCCAGCGAGGTGGTCAAGGTCGGCGACGAGGTCGAGGTACAGGTGCTCAAGATCGACCTGGTCAAAGACCGCATCTCGTTGGGAATGAAGCAACTGACACCCGATCCCTGGAATGTGGTGGCCGCCAACTACCGCGAAGGCCAGACTGCCGAGGGCCGCGTCACGAAGCTGATGAACTTCGGAGCCTTCGTCGAGCTCGAGCCCGGCGTCGAGGGCCTGATCCCGCTGAGCGAAATGAGCTGGACCAAGCGCATCGGCCATCCCAAGGAACTGCTGGCCGAGGGTGACAGCGTGCGCGTCGCCGTGATAGGCATCGATACCGAGAAGCGCAAGATCACGCTCAGCCTCAAGGCCCTGGGCCAGGACCCCTGGCACGACATCACCAGCCGCTATCAGCCCGACAGCGTGGTCAGCGGGGCCGTGCTGCGGCTGACCAGGTATGGTGCCTTCGTGCAGTTGGAAGAGGGGGTCGAGGGCCTGCTGCACATCTC
>CAZRSM010000230.1:0-9526 GCA_964602755.1 uncultured Planctomycetales bacterium | reverse complement strand
TTTTGCCAGATCACCCACCGCGTCCTTGATGCCGATCCACTCCTCGCCTTCGTAGATGTGGACATTGCGCAGGCCGTGGGCCTCGATGACGTGGATCTGCTTGTTCTCGCGTTCGCCGACGTGGGCGTCGATCACGACCGTGCGGTTGTGGCCGCCGTGGATCAGGGCGGGGTCGTAGCCGTCGGCCTTCATGGCCCGGATAACGCCTTCGAGCTGCCAGGGGGTTGTGCTCGAGCCGGGGAAGAAGAAGTGCCACGAGATGTTGATCTTCAGAGCGGTGTCCGCATCCCTGGCGATGACGTCCTGATATCCGGCGAGGTTCATCAGCTCGTGATAGTCGCGCAATACGGTCGCCGGGCTGGTCTTGAGTATCGCCACCTTGGATTTGGACATTCCTGCTGACCTCCAGGCTGTTGGGCCGATGGACGATGGTAGGGCGGCTGCAGGTCGCGGACAACCCGCCACCCGGCCCACCGACGGACCGCTATAATGGGGCAACGTGCGCGGCGCCGGCGCCGCAGCCCAGGAACCGACCCACAACATCAGGGTGCAGCGTGAACGTCGATATCGAGCAGCTCACCATCATTCATTATCCGGACCCGCGGCTGCGGAAGGTCTGCGAGCCGATAACCGTCTTCGACGAGGAGCTGGCCGCCTTCGCCCAACGCATGCTCGAGCTGATGCACGCCGGCCGCGGCGTCGGCCTGGCGGCTCCCCAGGTGGGCGTGCTCAAACGCATGTTTGTCATGAACCCCAGCGGGGAACCGGGCGATGACCACATCTTCGTCAACCCCGAGATTCGCGATATGCACGGCAACGAAGAAGCCGAGGAGGGCTGCCTGTCGATCCCCGAGGTGTACGTCAACGTCCGCCGGGCCGCCCGCTGCCGCATCGTGGCCCGGGACCTGGCCGGCAACCCCGTCGAGCTGACCGGCGAGGGCCTGACGGCCCGCGTCTGGCAGCACGAGACCGACCACCTCAACGGCGTACTGATTCTCGACCGCACCGGCCCGGGCGACCGACTCAAGGTGCGCAAGAAGCTGCGCGAGCTTGAACTGGCCCGCCAGCGCCGGTGATTGACCTCACGCCGCCGAGGGCGGTAGCCTACGACGAACGAGCTTCCACAATCGCCAGGAGAGCCGGTGGAACAGGCCCCAGCCAATCTGCAAGCCGCACCCGGCGCCAGCCGCTGGAGCCAGCGGGCCACGATGGCCGCCATCGTGGTGGTCGGGCTGTTCGTGCTGCACGCGCTGATCGAGCCGGCCCTGCTGCCCGGCGACGTCGATCGGCCGCTGACGGTGCTGGTCGGCGCCGGCGGCGTGCTGGCGGCCCTGGCCGTGCTGGCGGCCAGCGTGCTGATCGCCCTGCTGGGCGAGGCCTCGTGCGGTCGACGCCGACCGGCCACCGGGCTGATGCTGACCGGCCTGACGCTGGCGCTCTGGGCGGCGCTGGGCGGCAACATGGACCAGTGGCTGATCCGGGCCAACCCCCGCCCCGGGCCGGGCACCGCCGCGGCCTACTACCCCCTGCTGGCTGAATACGTCTACTGGACGCTGGCGCTGGCCGGCTGCCTGGCGGCGTGCCTGTGGTGGCAGCGGCGCCTGGCGTCGCAGGCCCCGCCGCCGACCGAAGACGCCGAGCGACCCGTGGCCCTGCGCGACGGTCTGGCGGCCCTGCTGCTCCAGGTGGCCGTGGCCGCCACGCTGATGTTCATCCTCACCGGGCCGCGCTTCGGCCACACCTACCGCGGACAGGTCTATTTCGCCGTGGCGGTAGCGTTCATCGTGGGCACGGTGGCGGGGCATCGCTTCCTGGGCGTCGATCGGCTGACCTGGTACCTGCCGGGACCGATCCTGGTGGGGCTGGCGGGCGTGGGACTGGCGATCGCCCGGCCGGCGCTGCCCGGGGTCTACGCCAGCATAAACGTCATACCGGCCTGGGGGCTGGTCAGACCCTTGCCGATCGAGATGGTCGCGGTGGGAAGTGCCGCGATCGTACTGACACTTCGTCCCGCCTCTCTGCTATCATGGAAATAAGGCCCCGAGCGTGAGCCGATCTGATGGAATTCCGCTTGCGTTTCAATCGTGACGAGTCGTTCGAGGAACTGCGGGCCCGCATGATCGCTGAAACCTCCGCTTTCCTCACCGAGTACCTGCGCCACCCCGAGTTGGCGGTGCACATCCCGGCCATCCCCGCCGGTACCGACCGCTTTCCACCTTCGTTTGCGGCCTCGTTCTGGGAACCGATCCTCTGCGACTGACCTCTGGCCGCCTGCGACGAGAGAACCGATCACGATGACCCGCTGGCTTGCTCCCAACATCGACGCCCGTGGCCGGCTGATGCGGGCGGGCTCCGGGCTGCTGCTGGCGGCGCTGGGCGTGTGGGTCGCCCTGCACCCGCTGCACGTCGGCGGGCCGGCGCTGCGCTGGACGCTGGTGGTGCTGGGGCTGGCGGTGGGGGGGTTCCAGCTCTTCGAGGCGGCCTGCGGCTGGTGTGTCCTGCGGGCGCTGGGCATCCGGACGCGCATCTGAAGCGTCATTATGACGCACCCAGGCTGCCGTGCTCTGTCAACCTGACGCGCCACCCGCGGGCGCCGCTGCGGCGCTGTTGCGCAACGTCGCTTGTGTCAACAAGTTGCGCGGCTGCGGCGCCTGGCACGCCGGTTGCCTCATGCCCTGTCGCAGGTGAGGAGCATGACCCCTTGACGTAGCGGATTGCTGCTGGAAAGGAGGTGAGCGATGTTCCTGGCCAAGCGTGACATGCCGGTTCTGCCATTTGCCGGCCTGCGCAATCTCGATCGGCTCTTCGACGATCTCCAGCGCGAATTCTTCAGCGAGCACTGGCCGCTCGAGCGTCCCATGCCGGCCATGAACCTCTGGGACGACGGCCAGAACCTGTGTGCCGAGGCCGAGGTTCCCGGCTTCAAGATGGACGAGCTCGAGGTGACCGTGCTCGGCAATGAGCTGACCATCAAGGGGCAGCACAAGTCGCAGCAGGACAACGGCCGGACCTACTACCGGCACGAGCGGCGGACCACCGAGTTCACCCGCGTGATCACGCTGCCGGTGGAGGTCGACGCCGAGAAGGTCGAGGCCACCCTCGAAAACGGCGTGCTGCGGATCGTGATGCCCAAGGTCAAGGCTGCTCAGGTGCGCAAGATCGAGGTCAAGCCGGCCTGAGAAGGTAACCAGGACCGCCGCATGGTCGGCTGACATGGCCTTGCTCGGCGCGGGCCGCATGTGCGGCCTGTGGCCGGGCGCCGGAAGAACGTCAAGCCCGGTGGCCGGCAGCATACGCGGGCCTCCGGGCTTTCTTCTCGCTGCAATCAGTCCTGCGTCGGCGGCCGAGGATCGGACGGCTCGGCGGCCGGGGCCAGCTCCTGGCCGGTCAGCAGCCGGGCGATGTTGGCACGGTGGCGCACGATGATCAGCACCCCCAGGGCCAGGGCCACCGCCGCCAGCGGCCAGTAGACTCCCAGCGTCGCCTCCGGCGAGAGCCAGACGTAGACGAAGAACGCCGCCGGAAAAACCACGGCGATCGTGAGCGATCCCAGCGAGACCAGGCCGGTGGTGAAGCGCACCACGGCGTAGAGCAACAGGGCAGCGGCCATCGTGACCGTGTAGTGGGGATACACGCCCAGGGCCACGCCCACGGTGGTGGCCACGCCCTTGCCGCCGCGGAAACGCAGGTAGATCGGCAGCATGTGGCCCAGCACCGCCGCCAACCCCACCGCGATCCACTTGCACAGCATCAGGCTGGTCACCGGCGGGTGCACGAGCATCTGCCGGGCGACGACCACCGGCACCAGGCCCTTGAGCACGTCCAGGATCAGGCACAGATAACCCCACGGTCGGCCCACCACGCGGCCGGTGTTGGTGGCCCCGATGTTGCGGCTGCCGTGCTGGCGGATGTCGACGCCGTGGGCCAGGCCGATCAGCAGCCCGAACGGGATCGCACCGAGCAGGTAGGCACCGATGACCAGCAGCACGAATTGCATAAGCCTCAAGCTCGCGTCATTGAAGGCGTCAGCAGCGTCGCCCGTCGCCCCGACGGTGCTCGACAAGCCGCGCCGCACCGTGCGGCAGTATGGGCCGTCGTCGGCGGCGCGTCCACCTCACGCCTGGCTGATGGCCCGCCAGACGCGCAGGGCGTCGCGCAGCGGCCGCGGTTCGTGCGTGCGGACGTAATCCGCGCCGTGCAGGGCGGCCCACAGCTCGCTGGCCAGCGTGCCGGCCTGACGCTCGGTTACCGGACGGGGACCATCGGCGTCGCCCAGCACGGCGCCGATGAAGCTCTTGCGCGAGGTCGAGACCAGCAGCGGCAGGCCCAGTGCCCGCAAACGTCCCAGCTCACGCAGCACCCGCAGGCTGGTGGCCGGATTACGCGACAGGAAGAAACCCATGCCCGGATCGAGGATCAGGCGTTCGCGGTCGATGCCGGCGGCGCTCAGCTCGGCGATGCGCGCTTCGAAAAAAGCGCAAATGCGTTCCATTATCCGCTCAGGGGTGACATCGAGCCGTTGCGCCCGGGCCTGCGCCGAGCATGAGTGCATAACAATCAGACGAGCGGTGGAATCACGCACCGCCGCGCGGGCCTGTGGGTCGGCCAGCCCGCTGACATCGTTGATGAAGGCCGCCCCGGCGTGCAGGGCGCGCCGCATCAGCACCGGACGGTGTGTGTCGACCGAAACCGTGATGCCCTCGGCGACCAGCGTGGTGATGACCGGCTCGAGGCGCCGCCATTGTTCGTCGTCATCGACCTGCTGGGCGTCGGGGTGGGTGGACTGGGCGCCCACGTCGATCACGTCTGCGCCGTCGGCGACCAGGCGCCGGGCGTGGTCGATGGCCCGTGCGGGGTCGAGGTAGCGTCCGCCGTCGGAGAACGAATCGCGCGTCAGGTTGAGGATGCCGAAGATCTGCATGACCAGCGGGCAAGCAGCCCTTGCCGATGCCACCTACAGCAGTCGCCCCTGGTCCGGCTCTCTCCCGAGGCCAGAGGGGTTGCAATGACTAACGGTTGTCGCCGTCCAGCAGGTCGCCCAGGCCGCCGAGGATGCTGCCTTCGCCGGTGCGCCGGCCGCCGATACTGGCACCGACGATGCGGTTGGCCAGGCGCGAGAACGGCAGCGACTGGAGCCAGACGTCTCCGGGCCCCTCGAGCACGGCGAAGAACAGCCCCTCGCCGCCGAAGAGCGTGTTCCTGAATCCGCCCACGAACTGGATGTCGTAGTGCACCGAGGGCTGGAAGGCGACGATGCAGCCGGTATCGACGCGCAGGCGCTGCCCCGGTGCCAGGCGCCGCTGGGCCAGCGTGCCGCCGGCGTGGACGAAGGCCAGGCCGTCGCCGGTGAGTTTCTGGAGGATGAAGCCCTCGCCGCCGAACAGGCCGGCCCCGAAGCGTTTGGTAAAGGCGATATCGATCGAGACGCCGCGGGCCGCGCACAGGAAGGAGTTCTTCTGGCACAGCAGTTGGCCGCCGAGCTGAGCCAGGTCCATGGGAATGATCTTGCCCGGGTAGGGGGCAGCGAAGGCCACGTGGTGCTTGCCGACCCCGGAGCCGGTGAAGGTGGTCATGAACAGCGACTCGCCGGTGATGGTGCGTTTGGCGGCGGTGAGCACCTTGCCGAGCAGCCCCTCGTCGCGGCTGGGGTCGCCGAAGCGCGTCTCCATGCGGATGCCGTGGCTCATGTACATCATGGCGCCGGCCTCGGCGATCACCATCTCGCCGTCGTCCAGCTCGATCTCGACGAACTGCATGTCGTCGCCGAAGATCTCGTAGTCGATTTCGTCGGCGCGGCGGAAGGCGGGCGCGGGGGGCCTGAGGTCGGTTTCGGGGGCGAGCTGGCTGCGCAAGGCCGGGATGGCCCTGGCGGGCGTCCAGGAGCTGAGTCCCGGGCCGTAGACCAGCGTCTCGCCGCCTTCGAGCGACGGCAGCCTGGCGATCAGCTCTTCGCGTGTCAGCGGCCCCACGGACTCGCCGTCCGCGACGTAAAACCATTGTCCATTGGCCATGACCGGTCCCCAGGTCTGGTTGGTGCCGATGAACTATCCGGGCGCGCCGTCGGGCGCCGGCTCGGACGCGGGCGGTTCGGCGATCTCCCCGGCCGGCGGGGCGAATGGCGCCGACTCGAAGAATTCCTCGGGCGTCATGCCGCGCGGTCGACGGACGACCTGCGTGCGCTTGCCGATCTGGTTGACCCGCACCACCAGGTGCTGCGGAATGCTGATCACGTTGTCCGAGCCCCACACCTCGATCTTGCCCAGCGGCACGTGGTCTTCGACGAAGACGCGGTTGGCGTCGCCGATGATCGAGAGCTTGGTGAGGTTGGACGGCTGGCGGACGATGATGCGGTTGAGGTGGCCGGTGATGCCCAGCTCACCCTGCCAGTGCCCCTCCTCGGTCAGCTCGCTGCCCACGATGCGGTTGGACGAGCAACCCGCGGCCAGCAGCAGCAGAAGCGACCCCGTCGCCGTGCTCAGAAACAGCCTGTTCATCGGTCGTGTCCTCGTCATCCGTAAGTGCCGAAGAATCTCCGCGCTGCCTGCGGTGCATACTGTACCAGCCGACGGCGGATCGAACCAGGGGTCGCTCAGGGGACGCGCGGCAACCGGCGCCAGCGCTGCACCGGCCGGTGGTTGATCTCGACCGGCCGGATCGAGCCGATGCGCCAGACGCCGTCCGACCGCACGAACTCGATCTCCCAGCGCGACAGCACCGGGCCGGAAAAGTCGCGCGTTTCCACTTCCGCCAGGTAGCTGACCGTCAGCGTGAAGACGTCGTCGCGCACCTTGCCGACCTCGAAGAGCCGCCGCCGCAGGCTGCGCACCGTCAGTCGGCGGTAATAGCTGCGCACCAGCTCGAGAAAGTCGTCGCGGCCCCAGTCCTCGTCGGTGATGCGGAAGCTCGGCGCCAGCACGCCGGCCATGCGCTGGGTCTGCGAGGCCAGCACGTCGATCTGCACCTGCCGCATCAGGCGGTCGGCCCACTCGCGGGGAGTGACGACGGCGGCCTGCACGATCAGCAGGACCACTCCGACCAGCAGCGCGACCAGCAGCGGACGCGGACTGCCGCCGCGCCGCCAGTACACCAGCAGGCCGAACGCGAACAGGAACAGGACGGCGCCCAGGGCGATGGTGGACTCGAAGAAAAACCAGCGCAGCGTGTCCATGGCGTTCGGCGGCGGAGCGATCCGGCGCGCAGCGGCGTTACCAGCCGGCCGACCTGGTGGCCGAGAGGTAGTCGCACAGTTGCTGGAAGTCCTCGCCCGGCGGGGCGAAACCGCCCAGGCGCACCGCCCGCACCGCGTCGGGGTGCTCCCGGCCGACAGAGAGGAAGAACTCGCGCACGGCAGCGTCGAGCTGAGGGTCGGCCTTGGGCGAGCGGATCAGCACCTTGTCGGGCACGGGGCGCGTACGGGCCAGCACGCGCAGCCGGCGCTTGCACGGCTCGCTGCGGTCGTCGGAGTTGTCGGGCAGGGCCTGGTAGGCGGCGACGTCGATGAAGCCGGCGTCGGAGCTGAAGTTCATCACGCTCTGGGCGATGTCGCGCATCTTCGCGAAGTGCTTGACCGAGCCGGGTACCGGGAGCAATTCGAGCGAAAGGTCGGTTTTCTTGATGCCGTGTTCGTTGAGCAGCGCCAGGCCGGCCAGGTAGGAGCGGGCATCTTCGACCGGTCCGAACGCCACCGTCTTGCCGCGCAGCTCTTCGATGCGCTCGATGGGCGAGTTGGCCGGAACAACCAGCACCGCCGGCCGGGCCTGCTGGCCGTCGGAGTCGAGCGAGACCGCCAGCACCTCGAAACGTTGCGGTTTGCCGAGCACCAGATAGTCGCGCAGGCCGATCAGGGCGTAGTTGTAGAAGCCCAGCTCGAGGTTGGCCTCGACCTGGAAGGGAAATGCCAGCTCGAGGCGCACCGGCTGCGCGAGTTGCTTTTCGAGCGTGCGGCGCAACTGCTCGTAGGGGTCGAACGGATTGAGCACGCCCGGCTCAGGCGTCAGCGCGATGACCACCGGTTTCTTGCTCAGGCCCACCAGGCTCAGGAAACGGGCTCCTGGCGCGCCGCTCTGGCAGCCGGACAGGCAACCGACCAGCAGGATCGATATCGCGGCTGCGTGTTTCGGTCTCATCATGTCATCCCGGGCAAGTGAAGACAGGTCCTCGGTACAGGCGGCGGTACACGCTGGACCGCCCACGGGCATTATGGGCCGCGGCGCCGGGCGTCGCCAGCGGGACGTCTTGGCGTTATGCTGGCGCGGTGGCACTCGAGGCGGGGGGCGGCAACTCATAATATACTCACATTCGCATATATCTGCGGCCGAGATTTAAGGGATTTCTGAAAAAAAGCGTTAGTTGCTCTTGTTCGCACATGCGACGGTTTCTACCATCATGGACCTTCAACACCTGCATTGCCGAATTGGTGGGCCGAAGTGAACACAGACGAACCGTTCGTGTTTCCAAGGTGGACGAACCGCATCCGCGCGGTGTTGGCCGTGGCAGCCGCTGGGGCGGCGCTTTATGCGGTCGTGATCGTGACGTTCGGCTTCTCGCCGCAGGCCACCGACGTGGGCTACGAGCCTGACCAGCCGGTGCCCTACAGCCACGCGGTGCACGTCGGCAAGCTGGGCATCGATTGCCGCTACTGTCACGTGGCCGTCGAAGACACACCGCGGGCGACCATCCCCTCCACCGAGATCTGCATGAACTGCCACTCGGGCAAGGGCGTGGCGATCGAGCAGCAGCGGCTGTGGCGCATCGCGCCGATCCGCGAGTCGGCGGCCACGGGCAAGCCCATCCCGTGGGTGCGCGTGCACGACCTGCCCGACTACGTGTACTTCGACCACAGCGCCCACGTGCGGCGCGGTGTGGGCTGCGTGACCTGTCACGGGCGCGTCGACCAGATGGAGAAGGTGCGGCAGGTGCAGCCGCTGAGCATGCAGTGGTGCCTGGGTTGCCACCGCGACCCGGATCCCTACCTGCGCCCCCTCGATCGCATCACCGACATGGAGTGGACCGCCCCCGGCTCGCCACGCGAGCTGGGTCGGCGTTTGCGTGAGCAGTATGGCATCAATCCCTCGACGGACTGTTCGACATGCCATCGTTGAGTGGACGACACAGCGGCAAGCGGTATTGGCGCAGCCTCGACGAGCTGGCCGACTCGCCCGACTTCCGAGCCTACCTGGAGGCCGAGTTCCCCCACGTGGTTCCCATGCTGGCGGCGGCGCCCAACCGCCGACAGTTCCTCAAGCTGATGGGCGCGTCGCTGGCCCTGGCAGGGCTCACCGGCTGCCGCTGGCCGCGCGAGACGATCGTGCCGTACGCCAAGCGGCCGCAGGGTCGGCTGCCGGGCGTGCCGGTGAGTTTCGCTACCGCCTTCGAGCGTTCTGGTGTCGCAACTGGCTTGTTGGTAACAAGTTACGACGGCCGGCCCATCAAGGTCGAGGGCAACGACCAGCATCCCGACAGCCGCGGCGCCACCGACGCGCTGGCCCAGGCCTCGCTGCTCGAGCTCTACGACCCCGACCGCAGC
>CAZRSM010000229.1:0-8799 GCA_964602755.1 uncultured Planctomycetales bacterium | reverse complement strand
GCCGCCGGCTATGCGCTCGCGCGAACTGTTGGAGCAGTTGGAGAAGCTGCGAGGTGCCCCCGTGGTGCGGCGGCCGCCGGCAGCGCTCAGACGTTGATGAGCTTTTCGACCTCGGCGCCGAAGTTGTCGCGCAGCTTGCGCATGGCCCGGGCCTCGAGCTGGCGGATGCGCTCCTTGCTGACGCCGAACTGCTTGCCGATCTGCTCGAGCGTCTGCTGTCCGCCGCGGCCATCCAGCCCGAAGCGTTTGCGCAGGATGGACTCTTCGCGCTCGTCGAGCGAGGCGAGCATGCGTTCGACCGCTTGCCGCAGTGCCCGGGCCTGATCGCTGTCGGCCTCGTCGGGCTGCCAGGTGGCCAGGTGTTCGAGCAGCTCTTCGCGGCCGGTCTGGTAGCGGTCGCGGTGCAGCCGCTGCTGCGGCACCGTGCGGGCGTAGTTGCGCATGATCGCCCAGGAGGCGTACGTGCTGAACTTGAAGCCGCGGCTGTAGTCGAAGCGCTCCACCGCCCGCATCAGCGAGACGTTGCCGTCGCTGACCACCTCGAAGAAGTCGCGGTCGGCCGACGCGTGCCGCTTGGCGATGCTGACCACCAGCCGCAGGTTGGCCTCGACGATCTGCGACTTGATCCGCTCGGCCTCGGCCAGCAGGGCGTCGATGCGGTCCAGCTCGCGGGCCGTGACCTCCTCGGGGTCGATGCCCTTGCGGAGCTGGTCGGCCTTGTATTTGAGGTAGTTCATCTTGCGGAACAGGGCCCGCTCGCCGGCCGGACTGAGCAACCGCAGGCGGAACAACTGCTGCAGATACGGCGGCAGGCCGCGCGGCACGCGCTGCCGGCCCGGATCGACGTAGGGCTGCCGGGCATCGGGGTCTTCCAGGATCACCCGGTCGGCATCGGGCGCCGCGAACTCGTCGCTGGCGACGTACTCGATGTCGCGGGCCTGCAGGTCGCGGGCCCGCATCTCGGTCAGGATGCGGTAGATCTCGCGTCCGCTGCGCTCGAACCGCCGCGCCAGCGAGGGCACCGAAGCCCCGTCGAGGTAGGCCTCCCAGATGCGCAGCCGGTCGTCGTCGGCCGCCACGTCGATCTTGGGGCGGTTGAATACGCCGCTGCGCGGGTGGGCCTGGTCGTAGTTCTTGAGGATCAGCCGGATGGTCTCGACCGCCCGGCCGGTTTCGCCGGCGATGGCCTTGGCCACGGCGTTGACGGTGCTGCGCCCCTGCTCGACGAGCTGGCGGGCCCGCTCGACGATCGCCGCCCGCTCCTGCTCGGAAAGCTGCGTGAACGAAGAACCGCGCGCCACCAGGACCACGTTCTGGGCCACAAAGCGCCGCACGCTGTGATCGGCAAAGACCAGCCGGCTGCGTCCGTCATTCATGCGCACGCGCCACCCCACCAACCCCCGGCGATGCCAACGAAAGATGGTCTTGGTGCTGACGTCGAAGCGCTCGGCCAGCTCGTTGACGGTATAGGTCGGCTCGACCCAGGCGTCGCGCGTCAGCTCCGCCGCCGCACTCAGATCCTCGGCCAGCTCGATCAGGTCGCTTGTGAGCTTGCCGGCCTCCAGCAGGGGCGAGTCTTCGCAGCCGCCGGCCCGGTAGCCGGTCAGGCTGTGCACGATGAAGTCGAGGGGGTAGCCGTGCCCGGACTGGATCACCGACAGCAGGAAGTCGATGCCCCAGAGATGCCGAAAGATCAGCCGCTTGGGGCCGCGTCTGAGCTGGGCCGCCAACTTGGCTATCTCCGGACAGCGGTATTCGCGCACTGGCCTGCCCTCCTCGCGGCTGCCGACCCGGGCGGTCGAAAGGCTGGTCGGCGATTTCGCTTCCGCTGCTGAATGATAGCGAAATCGCCGACCGGGACCATTCGACTGCTCCTGCCAGGCTTCTTGTGTCGGCCGGGCGCCGCCCCAACGGGCGCGTCACACCCGGTCCATCAGTTATTATCGCCCACAGACGGAAACCCGTCAAACACTTTTTTCGGACAAGCCATGCTGGCGATGTGACGGATATTCGTCATGACAACGCCTCGCGCCGCGCCCATCCGTGAGCCGAACCGGACCAGCGAGCCCCCCCACCATCGCAACCACTTATTTGACAAAGAGATAATACAACCGGCCGTCGCTGGCCACCCGACCCGCC
Organism: uncultured Planctomycetales bacterium; assembly: GCA_964602755.1. Taxonomy (GTDB): domain Bacteria; phylum Planctomycetota; class Phycisphaerae; order UBA1845; family Fen-1342; genus JALSRY01. The sequence continues at coordinate 6,660 of CAZRSM010000229.1, read as the reverse complement.
AACTCCGCCGCCGACTCCCCGACCCCGTAATAGACGTCGCACCGGCCAGCCGCCCGGATCGCCCCGCCCGTGTCCTGGTCCAGCGCGAAAAACGTCTGCGGCACCTCGACGATCCGCTCGCCCAGCCGTGCCGGCAACTCGGCCACCACCAGCGCCAGCGCCGCCCGTGGAAACACCTGCTTGTCGGTTGCGATGGTCCGCCGGGCCGTGACCGGCACGTTCAGGCTGCCGAACGGGCCGCCGCTGACCGGCTTGAAGAACACCGTGCGCGGATTCTGCCAGGTGTAGCGCGGCACCTGCTCGGGATGCGCGCGGAAGTACTCCATCATCCGGCCGAGCGACAGCTCGTTGCGCCCGATGGCGCCCGACTCCACCAGCAGCCGCCCCACCGAGCGATACTCGTGGCCGTTGTTGCCGGCGTAGCCCAGTTCCCACAGCTGGCCGTCGGCCAGCCGCAGCTTCACCGATCCCTGCACGGTAGCGACGTAGGCCTCGAATGGATCGGCCAGGTACGCGATTTCGTGCCCGGCCAGCACACCGTCACGCTCGATGTCCCGCCGCGTCCAGCAGGGCACCACGCGCCCGTCGGGCAGACGCCGCCCCAGCGTGCGGCCCTCATCATCCTTGACCAGCTCCGGCGGCAGCTCGTAGAGCGGGTAGCGGAAGCGCGCGTCGGGTCGCTTACGGCCCTCGAAGATCGGCGTGTAGTAGCCGGTGAAATGCACCGACCCGCGGTCGTCGTAGCCCACCGACTGGTACACGTCGAAGCGCTGGCGCAGCAGCGCGTCGAACTGCTCGGGCGAGTCGGCGGCGGCGAGCACGTCGAGAAACGCCCGCAGCGACGCCACCGCCCGCGCGTGGCTGATCTCGCCGTAGGGGTAGTAGCGCTGGCTCGACGGGCGCGAGAGGTACGCCAGGGAGTGGTTTGTCGCCTCGGCCAGGGCGGCGCGGTCGTTGAAAGCCGGTCCGAAGTCGGGGTACTGCTCGGGCGGCAATCTGCGCAGGGCCAGCGCCCCCGGCGGCAGCGGGCGTGAGTAGTCCACCGTCTCCTTGGCCGGCGGGCGCCAGGCCGGCTCAACCCGCTCCGCGCGGCAACCACCCAGCACCAGCGTCCAGAGGACCGCCAACGGCAATAGCCAGCGAGACATGCGCGCATCCTTTCGCTGCGAAATGACCATCCCTGTCTGAGCGGCACCTGCGGACCGCTCACGACGGCCCAGCGGGCCGGATCAGCCGGGATTGTTACGCACAACCGGCCACAGTTCAAACCGTTGCGCGGACGGCGGGGCCTGGTTGTGGGCCGGGCCTGGGGCTCTGGCCGCCCCCTGCCAAGCGAATTATCGACCCGAACCTGCCGGCGCCGCCGGGCTCACTTGCATTGACGGCCGCGGCGCGGCATACTACGTGGCTCGGATGAACCGAGCATAAGTGGCTGGGGTCCGGCCAGGGGCGTCGGCGGGCACGGGCAGCGGGTTCGTGCAGCCGGGTGGCGAGGCCGGTCCCAGGCAATCGGCGGCCCGTAGGCCGCGCCAGGACTGGTGGATCATGAAGAAAGACATCCATCCCCCGTATCAGAAAACCGTCGTAACCTGCGCCTGCGGCAACACTTTCGAGACGCGCAGCACCGTTCCGGAGATCCGCGTCGACATCTGCAACAATTGCCACCCGTTTTATACCGGCAAGCAGAAGTTCGTCGACACCACCGGACGGGTCGAGCGTTTCCAGAAGAAGTTCGGCGGCAAGTACTTCAAGAAGGACCAGGCCAGGCCGGCCAGCGCCGGCAAGTAGCCGCCTCATAGAGCGCCATGGGCCTACGGCTTTGCTGCGCGCAGCGAGCCGTAGTTTTTTGCCCTTACCAGGGCGCTGCGCATTGGCGCTCGGGAACCAGAACAATGTCACATCAGGTCAGTGATCCGGCCTGGATCGAACGCATCGAGCAGATGGCCCGTCGAGCCGAAGAGCTGGCGGCCGAGATGAACCGTCCCGACGTGGCCGCCAACGGGACGCGCATGGTGCAACTGGCCCAGGAACACGGCCAGTTGGAGAAGATCCTCAAACCCTACCGCGAGTACCGCACTGTCACCGATCAGCTCAACGAATCGCTGGCCATCCTGGCCGACGACGACAGCGACGCCGACCTGCGCGAGCTGGCCGAGGCCGAGGTCGACGACCTGCGCCGCCGGCGCGACGAGCTGCTGACCGTCCTGCAGGAAAAACTGGTCACCGGCGACGAGGCCGCCGTCAGCAGCGTGATTCTGGAGATCCGGGCCGGCACCGGCGGCGACGAGGCCGCCCTGTTCGCCGGCGAACTGCTGGAGATGTACAAGGGCTACGCCGCCCGGCACGGCTTCAGGGTCGAAGTGCTCTCGCTGTCGACCTCGGAACTGGGCGGCGTACGCGAGGCGATCCTCAACATCACCGGCGACGAGGTCTATCTCAACCTGCGCTTCGAGGCCGGCGGGCACCGCGTACAGCGCGTGCCCGAGACCGAGTCGCAGGGCCGCATCCACACCTCCGCCGCCACCGTCGCCGTCCTGCCCGAGCCGGAGCAGGTCGAAATCGAGATCGACTGGGACAAGGACGTCATCGAACACGTCAGCCGGGCCGGCGGCCCCGGCGGCCAGAACGTCAACAAGGTCTCCAGCGCCATCAAGCTCGAACACATCGAGACCGGCATCACCGTCTCGATGCGCGACGAAAAGAGCCAGCACAAGAACCGTGCCAAGGCCCGGCGGATCCTCATGTCGCGCGTCTACGACCACTACAAGACGCGGCAGGAGCAGGCCCTGGCCGCCGAGCGGCGCGAGATGGTCGGCTCGGGCGACCGCAGCCAGCGCATCAGGACCTATAACTTCCCGCAGAACCGCGTGACCGACCATCGCGTCGGCATGGACATCTTCGACATCCCCGGCGTGCTCTCGGGCGCCCGGCTGGACGAGTTCCACGCCGCCCTGCGCGAACGCGACCTCAAGCTGCGTCTCGAACGGCTCACTTCCGACATCCAGCATTGAGCGGCTCGGGCTGCCGGCACGCTCCACCTGCTGTTATGAGACGCCCGCAGCCGCCTGCGTCCCAGATTAAAACCCGCCCTCTGCCGCACGCCCGCGGATGCGCGCGGCGCGAAAGGGCCGCGCCCGCCGACTCGATACTCCCTGCGTAGCGCAAGACACGGGGGCTACGGTTTTGTCACAAGCTGGACGCAGAGGATAGCACGTTGCACCCAAGGCCCGGACAACCCGAGGGAGGTTGGGCATCTTCGCACGCCGGGGTCGGTACCGAGCGGCCGACGCTCGACGCGCCCCAACTGGCGGTACCGACGCTGGTCGGCCCCGGTTCCGACGCGCGCCAGGCCCGCGACGACACCGGCGTAATGCCCATCAGCCGCATCGAACAACTGGCCGCCGCCAACGAGACACTGCAACGCGACCTGGCACGCTTCAATGAGCGGCTCAACGTGGTGCTCGACCTCTCCGAGCAGTCCAACCTCACTGACGATCCCGAAGCCACCGAAAGCACGCTGCTGGCGCGCTTCGCGACCACGCTGCGCGCCGGGCTGGTGGTGGCAGTGCCGCCGGCCGCGCCGCCGCGCGTGGTGGCAGATGCCGACTGCGGCTGCGAAATCGGGTTGGACCGACTCACCTGCGGCCTGGAGCTGGAAATCGACGTGGTTCGGCGGACGTGCCGGGCGCGCAGCCTGACCGCCGACGAACTGCTGGCGCGCGGCCTGCCGCCGCTGCACGTGCTGGCCGGGGCGCTGGTCAAGGACGGTCAGCCCGAGGTGCTGCTGGCGCTGCGGTCCGGCCAGCAGCCGGCCTTCGACCGCGACGACGAACTGTCCTGCGAGACGCTGCTGATCTACGGCGGTCACATTCTGCGCAACATGCTGATGGTGCAGCAGCTTCAGCGGACCTCGCTCGAGACGGTGGCCTCGCTGGCCAACGCCATCGAAGCCCGCGACGCCTACACCGGCGGACATTCCGAGCGCGTGGGCTGGCTGGCGGTGCTCACCGGTCGCGCTCTGGGTCTGCCCGAGGACGAGCTGCGCATGCTCGAGTGGGCCGGCCTGCTGCACGACATCGGCAAGATCGGCATCCCGGAGCGCGTGCTCAACAAGCCCGGCGCGCTTACGCCAGAGGAATACGAACTGATCAAGCAGCACCCGCGCCTGGGCTATGAGGTCTTGCGGCCGTTGTCGGGTCTCAAGCCGGTTCTCGACGCGGTGCTCTACCACCACGAGAACCACGACGGTTCGGGCTATCCGGCCGGCCTGCGCGGTGACCGGATCCCGCCGCTGGCCCGCATCCTGCACGTGGTGGACATCTTCGACGCCCTGACCTCGACGCGCTCGTACCGCCAGGGCAGCAGCGTGGCCGCGGCGCTCGATATCCTGCAGGCCGGCGCGGGGACCATCACCGAGCCGGTGGCGACGCGCGTTTTCGCCGAGACACTGGCCCGCCACGTACGCGCCGACCGGGCGGCGTTCGCAGAGCGGTTCCCACATTTGCGAGGTAAACTGCCATGAAAAGCCAGCCTGTCCGTCGTACGGCCTTCTCGGTACTGGAGCTGATCGTGGTGGTGGTCATACTGGGGGTGCTGGCGGCCCTGGCCATACCGCAGCTCAGCAGCGCCGCGAGCCTGAGCCCCGAGGAGCAACTGCGCCAACAGTTGCGCGTGTTGCGCACCGCCATCGAGCTCTATTACCAGGACCACGGGGCCTACCCGGCGCAGCGGCCCGCCGGCGCACACCCGGCCGGCACGCCGGGTGCCTTCGTGCGGCAACTGACCATGTATACCGACGCCGAGGGCAACGTGGCTCCCGCGCCCGATGAGCGCTTCCGCTTCGGGCCGTACCTGCGGGACGAGATACCGCCCTGCCCGGTGACCGGCGCCCCCGGCAACCAGATCGCCATCGTGCAGGGCCCGCAGATGCCGGGCTACATGCCCGACCACCCGCACGCTGCATGGGTCTACAACCCGCAGACCGGCTACATCGCCGCCAATTCCGACCAGCGCGACCCGCAAGGCAAGCGGTATGACAGCTATTGAGAGACACCAGGACACGCAGGCAACGAGGCGACGTGGAGGGCAGGCAGTGCCCACGCTGCGCACGATCTCGCTGCCCGGCTGCCCCGTTGCCTTGTTGCCTCAATGCCCTGGCACCCGAGGGCCTGCTTCCCCGCTCGCTGGCGTGCGGACTGCGTATGCCGGCTGCGCAGCCGCATGGGGCCCGAAGCGCGACAACTCGCTGCTCGCTGTTCTCGAATCGCGATTACATCATTCGCTTGCTGTCCTGGCGCACGGATAGGAGCCCAGCACCCGCAGGTGCAGGCAATGCCGCCGGGCGGTGGCCAGGGCGGCCTGCAGCGGCGCGTCGTCGGCGTGCCCCTCGGCATCGACGAAGAAGTAGTACTCCCACGGGTTGCGCCGGCTGGGCTGCGACGTGATCATCGACAGGTTCACCTCGTGCTCGCGGAAAGCGCTGAGCACGTCGACCAGCGCGCCGGCCTTGTGGGCGGTGGTGAACAGGATCGACGTCTTGTCGTTGCCGGTGCGGCGGGCCGGTTCGTCGCCCAGCACGAAGAAGCGCGTCACGTTGTTGGGGTTGTCCTCGATGTTGGCTACCTGGATCGGCAGGCCATACAGCTCGCCGGCCAGCGTGCTGCCGATGGCCGCGGCGTGCGGCTGCCCGGCGGCCAGCTCGGCCGCCCTGGCGCTGCTGGCGGCGGCGACGGTCCGGTCGGCCAGGCCGGTCTCGGTAAGCCAGCGGCGGCACTGGTCGAAGATCTCGGGCCTGGAGTAGACGCGCTCGATCTCGCGCAGCGGATGGCGTGAGAGCAGGTTGTGGCGGATGCGCTGGTTGATCTCGGCGCAGACCTTCAGCGGGCTGCCCAGCAGCGCGTCGAGCGTCTCGTTGATGCCGCCGCCCAGCGAGTTCTCCACCGGCACCACCGCGAAGTCGGCCCGCCCGCGTTGCACTTCGTCGAAGACCGCCGCGATGTCGCTCAGCGGCTCGTATTCGACCGTGGCGCCGAACTTGCCGGACGCCGCCAGGTGCGAGAAGCTCCCCCGCGGCCCCAGGAAGGCCACGCGCAGCGGTCGCTCGAGTGCGAACGATCCGCTCATCAGCTCGCGGTAGACCGCCAGCAACACGCTGTCCGGAAACGGCCCCGGGTTGAGCCGGCAGATGCGCTGCAGGATCTCGCTCTCGCGGTCGGGCGCGTAGACGGGGCTGCCGTCGGCGGCCTTCAGCTCGCCGATGCGCTGGGCCAGCCGCCCGCGGCGGCTGATCAGTTCCACCAGCCGGTCGTCGATCTCGTCGATCAGACGCCGCACCTCCGACAAATCGGCCGGCGGTTGCTGGTTGTCTGGCGGCGTGCTCACGGGCAACCTCGCAAGAGACGTTTTCTCGATACAGCATCGGCCCCCCGGACCACCCGGCTGAAGCGTCGTTGTAAGTATAACGCCGCGCGCCGTGCGGCGCCGCGCCGCCGCGTTTCAACTCGCCTGCATCTGGGCCTATCATGTCGGCACGATGTACGAAATGCACGTGGCAACCCGACCGCCGCGCCGCGGCGTTCGCGCCGTGATGACCGCCGGCGCGCTGCTGGTCGCTCTGGGAGTCGCCTGGTTGCAGGTGCGGGCCGCCCGCCGCCTGGCCGC